>NZ_JBTZSY010000006.1:0-79533 GCF_054815885.1 Anoxybacillus sp. TBDG-1 | reverse complement strand
ATTATACCAAATCAGGAACCTGTCTTTTTTTCTCCCACAAACATTTTACTCATACGAGGAATACAAATGAAAAAAACGCGCAATTTGCACCTATGGATTGGACTCATTTGTTCTGTATTTTTACTTTTGGAAGCAGTGACAGGATTGTTGTTAACAGAGCGTTGGTTAATGGGAATGGGTGGTCATTCTCACGGCAGTCATGAACATGCGCACGGTGATGGACATGGACATGCACAGTTAAATATGATTGATGCGGTAAAAAAAGCGAGTGAATCTGGTGCGTTTTCAATGGATGAAGTTGGTGTCGTAATGAATCATGGGATGTATATGGTGCGGTTAAATGATAAAGATGGGACGCTAGTGACGATTGCGCCAGACGGTACAGTTGTAAAAAAAGAAGTGAACAAATTCGCCTCGTTTATCCGTGCGATTCATGTTGGGAAACTTGGGATTTGGAATCGTCTCATCATCGATGCAGCTGCCATTTCCATTATCATTTTAACAGGGACAGGTATTTATTTATCTGTGAAAATTTTACGTGCACAAGCGAAAGCGAAACAACGAAAATCGGTGGCATAAACAAAAAGCACTTCGCATCAATGGTTGGCGCGGAGTGCTTTTAACTAATTCGTTTCGTTGGCGATTGTTGAATTTTCCCTGTTCCGTTGCAAAACGAGCATGTTTTATAAAGCGACAAACACACTTTTATTTTCTTTTTTCCAAAACATTTTGGGCAAATCGTTTTTAATGCCATTGCAATCACCTCACAAAAGAGAAAGCGTTTTCAATTATAGTATATCTCATTTTTGTGAGATGTGTGCATCGTGATTTTGTCCATTTTCAAACAGGTTGGCGTGTACCAACCTGTTACTTACGGGAATGTACTTCATAAATGGCAAACTTCAAATAATCGCCTTCGTCAGCCGCAAGCAGTTTTGGATGATCATACCCTGCACCGCTCCAATGAATTTGACGTAAAATTTTCTTCGCATCAAACGCTGCTTCCGCAACCATCGCTTGGAACATATCGGGATGCACATGGTACGAGCAGCTTGCGGTCACGAAAAAGCCGCCGTCTTTGACGAGCTTTAAGCCGTTTAAATTAATGTCTTTATAGCCAGCAAGCGCCTTTGGCACCGCATGAGCGGATTTTGCAAACGCTGGTGGGTCAATAATAACAACATCCCATTTTTTTCCCTCTTGTACGCATTCACGTAAATAGTCAAACGCATTCGCAACGACGAAATCGACATTTGTAAATCCGTTTAACTCGGCGTTTCTTTTTGCCGTTTCGATCGCATGCTCAGAAATATCGACAGCGGTCACATGTTTTGCCCCGTATAAGCAGGCGTTTAACATAAATGAGCCTGTATGTGTAAAGCAATCGAGCACGGTAGATTCGCTTGTGATAAGCGGCTTGATGGCAGCACGATTTTGACGTTGGTCGAAGAAAAATCCTGTTTTTTGTCCGTTTTCAATATCGACCACGTATTTCACGCCATTTTCTTCAATTTGTACGTTCGTATCGCACGTACCGTACCAAAATCCTTTTTCTTGTTTTAGTCCTTCTAATTCGCGCACATGGACGTCGTTGCGTAAATAAATCGCTTTCGGTTGAAAAACAGAAAGAAGAGCTTGTAAAATCCATTCTTTTCTTTTTTCCATGCCGAGCGATAAAATTTGGACGACGAGCACATCTTCATACTTATCGACGATTAGCCCAGGTAAAAAATCCGCTTCACCATAAATGGCGCGGCATGAACGAACGCCCGGAATCATGCGCTTGCGATACGCCCACGCTTGACGAATGCGGTTCATAAAAAACTGCGCATTTAATTCGTCGTTTGGATTTTGCGTCAACACGCGCACGATCATTTGTGATTTTGGGTTAATATATCCTTTGGCTAAAAAGTGGCGTTGATGGTTATATACGTTGACGAAATCACCCGGTTCAAAATCTCCTTCAATATAATCGACTTCGCTTTGAAACACCCACGGATGTCCAAGCTCGAGCCGCTTTTTTCTTTTTCGCTTTAAAAATACATTTGCCATACATCCCACTCCTGACTATATATTCGCTACTTTAGCATACAGGAAGAAAACGATGCGCGCAAATATGAAAAACATACCTTCATAATCTATTGTTCATTAGATTTTTTATTTAAGAAGCAATTGTTGTTGTGTCTAATTATAAAAATTGTGGAAAATACGGATATTTTTTTAAATAATATTTTGTTAAGATGGAACCATGTACACTCATGGTAACAGTTGAGTGTTTACACAAGAATCAAGGGTTAACTCTTTTATTTTATGAATGAAGAGTAAGGAGATGGAATCATGAAAAAAATAGTAGTAATGCTTATATGTTCGCTAATGTTGTTAATAGGTAATCATACAGCAAATGCTGTTATCAAAAAAGATGTTCCAATTTTAATGAAGATAAATGACTATTACATTTTGTACACCAATCCACATGCTCCATTTATTGATGGAAGAGGACGCTTGCTGATCCCATTAAAGTCGATTCGAGATCTGATGGGAGGGGGAATCATGTATAATGAAAAAAATAAAACAGCTTATGTCACGTGGCTAGATCATCAGTATACGTTTACAATTGGATCAAAAATTGCAGTAATAGATGGAGAAAAAGTTGAGATGGATACAGTTCCAACATTAATAAATAATAGTATGTTTTTACCTATTAAATTTTTATTAGAAAAAACGGATGTGAAATCAAGGTGGAACGCTTCGTTAGACATTTTGGAAATCAATGATGAGCGAGTAGAGAATGGAAGAATATTCACATTTTTTAAAGATCAAGATTATGCGGACGTGAAAGAGAATCGTGCTTTTCATTTAAGTTCATATTCAATCGAGCAAACATCCACAGGAGCAAAGAAGCTTTGTATTAAAGCGAGAAATATCACAGGACATCTTATTCCTTATGGTAAAGCAGATATTCATCCTGTTTTCTTAAGTGGTCACGTGTTTTCAATGGACTCTTATACGCGTCCTATGCAAAAACCGTTGAAATCAATAAAGGAAAACGAAATCATCACATATACTCAAACATTTGATATAAAGAAAATAGATTATATTATTTCTGTGGCGCGTGAACTGAATTAGAGTATAGCTCTTGCCTTGCTTAAAAAATAAATGAATTGGAATGGTTGACAATTCGATGAAATATGCTAATATTAGTGACAAAGTGAATGATACAAATGCATTCCACTAGGGGGGCCTTTAGATAGGCTGAGATCAAAGTGTGCCTTTGAGACCCTTAGAACCTGATCTGGATCATACCAGCGTAGGGAAGTGGAGACGGTGCGAAGTGTGTCTATATGTCAATTTCCATCGTTTATAACCACTTTCTTTGCGCAAAGAAAGTGGTTTTTTATTTTTCTTAAGGGGGAGAGGCTGTGTTGTTTTCAGAGCAGTTGCGCAAAGCTGTCGATCCGATTTGGGAAGCGAGCTTTCATCATCCGTTTGTGAAAGAGCTCGGGGAAGGAACGCTCGATTTACGTTGTTTTCGTTATTACGTATTACAAGATTCATATTATTTGACACACTTTGCGAAAGTGCAAGCGCTCGGTGGGGCGATGGCGGATGATTTACAAACGACCGCAAGCATGGCGCATCATGCACAAAATACGTATGAAGCTGAACTTCGTCTACATGAAACATTTATGAAAGAGCTCGGTATTACAGAAGAAGAAAAGGCGTCGTTTGTTCCTGCCCCAACGGCGTATGCGTACACATCGCACATGTATCGAGCGGCGTTTGCGGGACACTTTGGCGATGTATTAGCTGCTATTTTACCGTGCTATTGGTTGTATTATGAAATTGGCGAGAGGTTAAAACATTGCAAGCCGAATCATCCGATCTATGCGAAATGGATTGAAGCGTACGGCTCCGATTGGTTTAAACAGCTTGTCGAACAACAAATTGCGCGCTTAAACGACATTGCGGAAACGGTAAGTGCAAAAGATTTAGAGCGAATGAAGCAACACTTTTGGATAAGCAGTCAATATGAATACTTATTTTGGGACATGGCGTATAAATTAGAACGTTGGCCAATTGAAGAGGAGGATATTTATGCAAAAGAAAGGGCTTAAATTAACAGACGTCTTAACGACCGTTGTTATCGCGATTGTGTTTGGCATTGTGTATAAAGTGTGGGGACCGCTTTACTATGCGGTGAAACCGCTTGGGCTTCATCTCGATCAACTTATTTATGGCATGTGGTTTATTGCCGCAACTGTCGCCTATTTGTTAATTCGGAAGCCGGGAGTGGCGTTGCTTGCGGAAGTCGCCGCTGCATCAGGGGAGTTTTTAGCTGGCTCCGAATGGGGTCTTGAAGTGCTATTTTACGGTTTTGTACAAGGGTTGCTTGCTGAGCTTGTGTTTGCCGCTTTCCGTTATAAACGTTTTGATGTGGCGGTTGTGTCGCTTGCAGCGGTTGGTTCGACGATCGCTTCACTCGTTCTCGATTTTTATAAAGGGTATATTGACCAATTAGCATGGTGGAATTTAACGTTATTTATCGGTGCGCGTTTCGTTGGAGCGGTCATCATTGCTGGCGTATTTGCTTATTCGCTTGTGAAAGCACTTGAAGCGACAGGTGTGACGCAATTGTTGCGCCCGACGACAAAAGAAGATTACGATTCACTTGATAAATAGAAGGTGACATCATTGATTCACATTGAACAGTTGCGATTAAAGTTTCCGGGGGCGGAAAAACGGTTATTTACCGATGTATCGCTTTCCATTCAAAAAGGAGAAAAAGTGTTGCTTTTAGGCCCATCGGGGTGTGGCAAGTCGACATTATTGCAAGTGATGGCTGGTATTATTCCGCGCTCGCTCGATGTGCCGATGAAAGCGAAAAAGCTGCATATTCCTAAGCGTGTAGGTTATGTGTTTCAAGATCCTGATGCGCAGTTTTGTATGCCGTATGTAGATGAAGAGCTGGCGTTTGTGCTTGAAAATCTCGGTGTGCCGCGCGCGGAGATGAACGAAAAAATAGCGCACATACTTCAACGTGTGCGCCTTCGCCTTCCACACGTTCATGTGCCAATTCAAACGTTATCAGGTGGAATGAAACAGCGGTTGGCGATCGCATCGGTTTTAGCGCTCGAACCAGATGTGCTATGTTTGGACGAACCGACAGCACTTCTTGATGAAGAAGGCACAAAAATGGTATGGGAAACGTTAAAAGAAGTGGCAGAGGACCGAACGGTTGTGATCGTCGAACATAAAATTGATCACGTTCTTGATTTTGTTGAACGCATCATTTTATTTAATGAACATGGTGACATCATTGCTGACGGTCCAACGCATGTTGTTTTTTCGACGTATCAATCATTTATCGCCGAACAAGGCATTTGGTATCCGAACGTGTGGGAAACGTATGAAAAGCCAAAAACAGCGCAGCAGCCGTATCATCCGTCAGACGTGCTTTTACATGTGCAATCGCTTCGCGGCTTTCGGCAAAAAGAAGAAAAAATAGCGGTCGATCAGTTAACGATTTATGCAGGGGAATGGATTGCGGTTACAGGTGAAAACGGCGCAGGCAAAAGTACGTTGCTGCAAAGCTTGATGAAATTAATTCGAACAGAAGGCGACATGTATTGGCAACAACAGCCGTTAATAAATGACGAGAGGTTGTACGATCACATTGCCTTTGTTTTTCAAAATCCAGAATTTCAATTTGTCACAAATCGTGTTGATGATGAGCTAGCGTATGCTTCCCGTCTTGAAAAACGTCCGGAACATGAAGTAGCTGAGGAAGTCGAGCGATTGCTTGAACGCTTTCATTTGAACGAGCAGCGGCATTTACATCCGTATCAATTGTCGGTCGGACAAAAACGAAGATTAAGTGTTGCTGCATCGGTAACGGATAGCCATCGCTTATTGTTGCTTGATGAACCGACGTTTGGGCAAGATGCGAAAAATACGTTTGCATTGCTCGAATGGCTTGAAGCGTATCGGCAACAAGGAAAGGCAATTGTGATGGTGACGCACAATGAGCGCATCGTGTCGGAATTTGCGACGAGAAGATGGATCATTGAAAACGGAAAGCTTGTCGCTGACGAACCGGTCGCTCCTCGTATGTTCGTGCGAGGTGGAATTGGATGAGATGGAACATCGAATATAAAGAAACGTGGTTGCATCAGGCGAATCCGACAGCGAAATTATTGTTATTTTTGCCGATGTTCGTTGTGATTGTTTTTGTCCACAATCCAAACGTGCTCATCAATTGGACAATTGGGTTTACCGTGTTATTTATGCTGTTTAGCGGTTATCGGATGAAGCATGTACTTTTATTTTTCGTGCCGTTTTTGTTTATTTTCATTTCTACGTCGTCGTCAATGATTTTGTTTGGAAAGGGAGAAACGACGTGGTTTCGTTGGGGGCTCGTTCACATTACAGAGGAAAGTTTTTATCGCGGTGTTCATCTCGGCTTTCGGACGCTTTTGTTTGCGATTTTTGGGTTAATGTTTGCACTTACGACAAAGCCTGTCCTTTTATTTTATTCACTCATGCAACAAGCGAAATTGAAGCCGAAATATGCGTATAGTTTTTTAGCAGCTGTTCGTTTATTACCGATCATGTTAGAAGAATTTCAAACCGTACATCAAGCGTTAAAAGTGCGGAGAGCTGCAAAAGCGAAAGGATTTCGAGGCAAACTTGAACTCGTAAAACGGTATGCGATTCCGCTTTTATCGCAAAGCATTCGTCGCGCTCAACGCATTGCGGTGGCGATGGAAGCAAAAGGGTTTACGAATGAGCGGACACGGACGTTTTATTATGAAGTGACGTTCGGAAAATATGATGTGTATTTATTTGTTGTCATGTGTGTCATTGTCGTTGTTGGCTACTACATGGCAGATGCGTTTCCATACGTTGCGATCAAGGATGTGCGTTAAGATGAAAGAGCTTCATCTCATCTCAACAGGAAAACAGTCAATTGAAACGTTTGTTCATATTTCATCGCTCGTTCATCCGTATGCTCATTTTATTCATATTCGTGAAAAACATCGTGCGGCAAAAGAGATAGGCATGATTGTGGAAAAGCTGCTTGAAGCAAGTGTTCCAGCGCAAAAAATTGTCGTCAATGATCGGGTGGATGTTGCTGTCGTTTATGGCGTTGGCGGCGTTCAGCTCGCCCATCATAGTTTGTCGGCAAAACAAATTAAAGAACGGTTTCCTTTTTTGCGCGTCGGTCGATCTGTTCATACGTTTGCAGAAGCGAAACAAGCCGAAAACGAAGGAGCCGATTACGTCATTTTCGGTCATATATACGAAACGAACTGTAAAGAGGGAATAAAGCCGCGCGGGCTTACCTCTTTGCAGAAGTTAGCATGTAGTATGCACATTCCTGTTATTGCAATTGGAGGCATTAAGCCTATGCATGTTCGCGATGTGTTAACGGCTGGGGCAACAGGGATTGCGGTCATGTCGACAGTATATTATGCCGATCATCCGTTATCGACCGTTCATTTATATCGAGAACAAATGGGGGAGGATACATGGACGTTTTAATTGTTGGAGGGGGCATTATTGGCAGTAGCATCGCTTTTGAGCTAGCAAAAAGAGGGGCGAGTGTTGTCGTTATTGAACGAGGAGAATTGGCACAAGAGGCGTCGTCGGCTGCAGCTGGCATGCTCGGTGCCCACTCTGAGTTTTCGACAGATCACCCCCTCATTCCGCTTGCTTTAGCAAGTCAAGCGGCATTTCCAAGCGTTATCGCTGAGCTACAACAGTTAACAAACATCGCCGTTGGATGGAATGAAGCAGGCATGTTAAAAATGGCGACGACAGCGGAAGAGTACCAACAATTAACGGAACATTATGAATTTTGGAAGCACATTCAACCGCAACACGTCCGCTGGCTAACGCCCGATGACGTGACGCAACTCGAACCGCATGTGCGAAGTGAATATGGAGCGATGTATATGATCGATCAACAAGTGGATGCCAAACAGCTGTCTCTTGCTTTCGCGCGCGCAGCGATGGCAAAAGGTGCACGATTTTTAACGTATACGGAAGCATATGATGTTGTTTTCAACGGTGAGCGTGTAACGGGAGTGAAAACAACGAGCGGCACGCTATATGCTGAACATATTGTCATCGCGTGCGGGGCATGGACACCTGTTGTCGTTGAAAAGCTACAATTATCGCTACATATGTATCCTGTAAAAGGAGAGTGCATCGCCGTCACGACGGAAACACCGCTTTTGCGGACGACTGTATTTGCAAAAAACGGCTGTTATATCGTTCCGAAAGCAAACAATCGCCTTGTCATCGGCGCTAGTGCGATTGCCGATTCGTTTACGAAAACGGTGCAAGCAAGTAGCGTGCATCATTTACTAGCGCGTGCGATGCAAATCGTTCCAGACATCGCTCATTCCACATTTGAGAAGGTGTGGGCAGGCATTCGCCCACAAACAAAAGATGGCATGCCTTATATCGGGGAGCATCCACAATACGAAAACGTATTCGTTGTGACAGGGCATTATCGAAACGGCATTTTGCTAAGCGCCATCACAGGCCGATGCGTAAGCGATATGCTTGAAGGAAAAGAAGTTCCATTTGATATGACACCGTTTTCGCTCATAAGAAAGGGGGAGGGGCATGCGTTGCATCATTAACGGTGAGATGATTGACTTGCCAGCTCACATTCGTACTGTCGCTCAACTGTTACAATATTTTCGTATTCATGAAAAGATCGCGATCGTTGAAATCAATGCGAACATCATTATGAAAGAAAAATATGAACATACAGCCATTGCAGATGGTGATCGCATTGAAATTGTTCATTTTGTAGGGGGAGGATAATATGTTACAAATCGGACCGTATACATTTCAATCTCGTTTACTGCTTGGGACAGGGAAATTTCCGAACATCGATATTCAAAAAGAAGCGGTTGAAGCGTCAGGAGCACAAATTTTAACGTTTGCCGTTCGGCGAATGAACATTTTTGCGCCTGATCAACCGAATTTTTTAGAAAAAATCGATGTAACGAAATATAAGTTGCTTCCAAATACCGCTGGGGCAAAAACAGCAGAGGAAGCAGTGCGCATCGCTCGTTTAGCGAAAGCATCTGGACTTTGCGACATGGTGAAAGTGGAAGTGATCGGGTGCGATCAAACGTTGTTGCCTGATCCAATCGAGACGTTAAAAGCAACGGAGATGTTGCTAGAAGAAGGATTTATTGTTTTACCGTATACGTCGGATGATGTCGTGCTAGCGAAACGACTACAACAGCTCGGTTGTCATGCAATTATGCCTGGGGCATCACCGATCGGATCCGGGCAAGGAATTATCAATCCGTTAAACATTCAATTTATTATTGAACAAGCAACCGTTCCTGTCATTATTGACGCAGGCATTGGTGGACCGGCGGATGCCGCGTTAGCGATGGAGTTAGGTGCTGATGGGGTATTGTTAAATACAGCGGTTGCTTCTGCGAAAGATCCGGTAAAAATGGCGAAAGCGATGAAACTGGCGATTGAAGCGGGGCGGCTAGGATATGAAGCAGGGCGCATTCCGAAAAAGCGGTATGCTACAGCGAGCAGTCCAATTGAAGGGATGAGCATCGTTTCATGAATCGCTACTCACGTCAACAATTGTTTGCGCCAATCGGAGAAAAAGGACAACAATACATTCGTAAAAAACATGTGCTCATTATCGGTGCTGGAGCGCTTGGGGCAGCAAATGCGGAGACGCTTGTACGTGCAGGTGTTGGAAAAGTAACGATTGTTGACCGCGATTATGTCGAATGGAGCAATTTACAGCGCCAACAGCTATATACGGAAGACGATGCGACGAAACGATTGCCGAAAGCGATCGCGGCTTCGGTTCATTTGCAAGAAATCAATAGCGATGTAGTCGTTGAACCGATCGTCGCCGATGCAGATGCACGTGTACTTGACCATCTCGTTGCATGTGAGCGACCGGATGTGATTATTGATAGTACCGATAATTTCGATGTGCGTATGATCATTAACGATATTTCACAAAAGTATGATGTGCCGTGGATTTATGGGGCATGTGTCGGAAGCTATGGACTAAGCTACGTCATTATCCCGAATGAAACGCCGTGTTTACGCTGTTTGCTTGAAGAAGTGCCGCTTGGTGTTGCGACGTGCGATACCGCTGGGATTATTAGTCCTGTCGTTCATATGGTTGTTGCGCATCAAACAGCGGAGGCGTTAAAAATATGCGTACATGCTCCTGTCAATCGCCAGCTCGTTTCGTTTGATATATGGAACGGACAATATCGGATGATCGATGTGCAAAAGTTAAAAAAAGACAATTGTCCATCGTGTGGTGAAACAAGAATTTATCCAGCCCTCCAATACGAAAATGAAACGAAATTTGCGGTATTGTGCGGACGAGAGACGGTACAAATTCGTCCTGTCCAGCGCAGAGAGCGAGAGTGGACAACGCTTATTTCCTTTTTACAACAAAAAGGAATTCAAGTAGAGCAAAACGACTATTTATGTTCGTTTACAGTTGATGGGCATCGTTTTGTCATCTTTTCGGATGGGCGCGTATTTATTCATGGCACAAATGACATTCAAGAAGCAAAGAAGCTATATTATCAATATTTGGGGTGAGGGATATGGTATATAAAGCGTTAACGATTGCTGGTTCGGATAGCGGAGGGGGAGCTGGCATTCAAGCGGATTTAAAAACGTTCCATCAACTTCGTGTGTTTGGCATGTCAGCAATCACCGCGGTGACTGCACAAAATACGCTCGGTGTACAAGGAGTATATCCGCTCCCTCTTAAAGCGGTTGAACAACAAATCGATTCCGTTGCGGCTGATTTATCGCCACATGCAGTGAAAACAGGCATGTTATTTAGCAATGAGATGATCGAATTAGTTGCTCACAAAATAAAGCAATACAAATGGACGTGCGTTGTCGTCGATCCGGTCATGATCGCAAAAGGCGGGGCACCGCTGTTGAAACAAGAGGCGGTAGAAGCATTGCAACGTCATTTGCTGCCGCTTGCTTACGTGTTAACACCGAACATGCCAGAAGCGGAAGTATTGGCAAATATGCAGATTGAAACGATTGAACAACGAAAAGAAGCAGCGAAAAAGCTTCATGAAATGGGCGTTCGGTACGTTGTCATGAAGGGGGGACACGGGGAAGGCAACGAACTGATCGACATCTTATACGACGGTGAGCAATTTTATGAATGGAAAAGCAAACGCATCGATACGAAACATACGCACGGCACAGGGTGTACGTTTGCGGCAGCGATTACAGCACAGCTTGCTAAAGGAAAAACGATATATGAAGCGGTAGATGTGGCGAAACGTTTTATTCAAGCGGCTGTGGAACAGACGTTGCAAATGGGCAGCGGGCATGGTCCGACGAATCATTGGGCGTTTCATGAGTAAAAAATGTTCACATCATTGACAAACAAAATCGTTCCTACCATTGTTAAAATAAAAATGGAGAATATATTGATGGAGGGGACGAATAAGTGGAAGAACTTTCAATTACGTTAAATATTACGTACGTATTGCTTTTAACTTTTTTTATCGGTACAACGTTGATCGAGTCATAAGAGCGACTGTGCAAATTGCGCGGTCGTTTTCTTTTTCAGTTAAATTTGGTATGATTAACGTATATATTAATCATGACCACTAATTTGATTAGGAGTGTGAATGTTCATTGGGAGATTTGCCTCTGAGTTTAGTTTTTTTACTCATTGTTTTAATTTTATTATCCGCTTTTTTTTCAGCTTCAGAAACAGCATTTTCGAGTGTGAATAAAATTCGCTTGAAAAATTATGTGGATGAAAAAAGGCGCGGAAGTAAAAAAGCATTATATATTGCAGAAAACTTCGACCAAGCCCTCTCTACGATTTTAGTCGGAAATAATATCGTGAATATTGCTGCGGCTTCTATTTCAGCCAAAGTGGCAACAGATTTGTTTGGTGGCAGCACAGGTCTTGTTGTTAGTACGGTTGGCATGACGATTTTAATTTTAATTTTTGGCGAAGTGTTACCTAAGTCGTTGGCGAAAGAACATGCGGAGTCATTTTCGCTCCTTATTTCCGATGTGCTGTATATGTTAATTCAACTATTTACTCCCGTTACAGCGTTGCTTGTCATGTTAAAAAAACTTGTCTCGAAACTCGTTGGTCATCAATCCGATATTCCTTCTGTGACAGAGGAAGAAATTAAAGTAATGGTGAACTTAAGTGAAGAAGAAGGGGTAATAGATAATAAAGAGAAAGAACTTGTTCATCGTTCGCTCGATTTTAACGATATTTTAGTTGGTGAAATTTTCACACCGCGCATTGATATGGTTGCAGTAGAAGTGAATCAACCGATCGAGGAAATTCGCGACATTTTTTTACGTGAACGATATTCGCGCGTTCCGGTATACGAAGGAGACATTGATAACGTCATCGGTATTTTATCGGAAAGCGACTTTTTCAGTCAACTTGTGCAAGGAAAAGAAGTAAACGTCCGCCAATTGTTGCGTACGCCGCTATTTGTCGTTGAGTCGATGCGTATATCCACGTTATTGCCTGAATTGCAAAAAAGCAAAGTGCATATGGCAATTGTTATCGATGAGTTTGGCGGTACATCTGGGTTAATCACGTTAGAAGATATTTTAGAACAGATTGTTGGAGAAATATGGGATGAACATGATGAAGCGGTAAAAACATTCCAAAAAATTAATGATTACGAGTATGAATTTAATGCAGAATTACCGCTTGATGAGTTTTGCGACATTTTAGGTATTGATGAGCTAGAAAGTTCTTCCCATACGCTCGGGGGATGGGTGTTTGAAATGTTTGAACGCATCCCCACCGTCGGTGAATCGTTTGAATATGAGTCATTAACAGTCACCGTCCGTCAAGTTGAAAATCGGCGCATTCGAAAAGTGCTCGTTCGCATTCGTGAACCAATTATGGAAAATGTATAACCCCCAGGCGATTCGCTTGGGGGTTTTTCAGCCATGTTATTTAGTTGTGTAAGATCCGCCTAATTGTTGTTGCGCCATTGCAACAAGACGTTTTGTAATTTCGCCACCAACTGAACCGTTTGCGCGTGCTGTTGCGTCTGGACCAAGGTTTACACCAAATTCTTGAGCGATTTCGTATTTCATTTGATCAATTGCTTGTTGCGCACCGTATACTAATAATTGATTTGTGTTTGCCATATTCAATCATCTCCTCATTACATTTTTTTATGGTTGGGTTAGCTGGATTTGCACCAGCAACGCGTGATGTTTTCACGCTGCCAAGCTTGGCTTAACCCATCGAAGTTGTTTGCTTGCTTGTACTACTATTTTGGGGAAAAAACGTGTTATTATTCTTTTTTTTATGTGGTAATTTCTTGAGAAGTGGGAAAGATAATGGAAAATCATAAAGCGAGGGATGAACATGTATATTTGTCCGTTATGCAACGGTTTACGGACAATCGTTTTTTATTGTGATCAATGTGGGGAAAAATTAAAAGACGAAGGAAAATTAACGGATTATTTCGATGATTACAGTCCGTATATGGATGTAGATATGATGAAAATGGTTGATGGATATGCTGATACGAGAAAACGGCACGTCTGTGTTCATTTATTTCATTGCGCACATTGTGATGACGATATGGTTCGTTTCATTCAAGAATAAAAGCCCGCTCAAGCGAACGGGCTTTCCAATTATTTTTCACTATTTGAACGAATGCGCAATTCTGTATTGACATCGAAGAAATGGGCTTTATTCATATCTAACGCAAGGTCGATCGTTTGACCTGCTTTTACGTCTGTGCGCGCATCAACGCGTGCAACAAAGTCTTGACCGTTAATTTGTGAATATACCATAATTTCTGCACCGAGCAACTCTGCGACTTCGACATGAGCGCTCACTTTTGTGTTTTGCGATGCTTCAAGAAATACAGGCTCATCATGGAAGTCTTCTGGACGAATACCTAAAATGACTTCTTTGCCTACGTAACCTTGGTCGCGAAGCACTTTCATTTTTCCTTCTGGCACGGCAATTTTCACATCGCCAGTAATGAATACACCGTCTTGAAGTACGCCGCGCAAGAAGTTCATCGCTGGTGAGCCGATAAATCCACCGACGAAAATGTTTTCTGGTTTTTCATATACTTCTTTTGGTGTGCCAACTTGTTGAATGACCCCGTCTTTCATAACGACAAGGCGCGTTGCCATCGTCATTGCTTCTGTTTGGTCGTGTGTAACATAAATGGTCGTTGTGCCTAAACGTTGGTGAAGTTTTGCGATTTCCGCGCGCATTTGGACACGTAATTTTGCATCTAAGTTTGAAAGCGGCTCGTCCATTAAAAATACTTTCGCGTCGCGCACAATTGCACGTCCTAATGCAACGCGTTGACGCTGACCGCCAGATAATGCTTTCGGCTTGCGATCTAAATATTGCTCAAGACCGAGAATGCGCGCAGCTTCGCGGACACGACGATCGATTTCATCTTTTGGGAACTTGCGTAATTTTAATCCAAACGCCATGTTGTCATATACGCTCATATGTGGATAAAGCGCGTAGTTTTGGAATACCATCGCGATGTCGCGATCTTTTGGTGCAACGTCATTCATTCGTTTCCCGTCAATATAAAAATCGCCTTTTGAAATTTCTTCAAGTCCTGCAATCATTCGGAGCGTTGTTGATTTTCCACACCCCGATGGGCCGACGAATACGATAAATTCTTTATCTTTAATATGCAAGTTAAAATCTTTTACAGCTGTTACGTTGTTGTCATAAATTTTATATACATGTTCTAAACGAAGCTCAGCCATATATATGCCTCCTCATGTAATCGATTTCATTTGATTCAAGCATATATAAAAACGAATGAAACGTAAATGGACAACGTGCACAAAAAAAGAAAACGTTTTCGGGCAATGTGCCTAATGACGTTCGTGAAGTAAAATAGCTAAATAAACAGTCAGCGCCCCTTTAAACTGTTTCATATCAATGCCTGTTTTTTCAATAAACTTGTCGATGCGATATTGCAAACTGTTGCGGTGCATATGAAGCTTTTTTGCGGCAAGAGAAACGTTTAAATTGCATTCAAAAAACGTTTTCATCGTTCTCAACATGTCGTGCTCTTGTTTGAACGCTTGTAAAAACATCGTTGCATATGTCATCTCCCCACCGCTAATGAACAAAAGAGGAAAGACGTCTTCAATGCAGTAGACGCGTTGAGCAGGGTTATGTTTCAAGCCGATGCGAAAATATCGCTTTTCTGCTGCAAATACGTGCGCAAGCGCTACTGAGTGTGGGCATTTTTGTCCAATATATGCTCGCAACTGAATGTAAAAATCGCTACATAACGTATCAATCAATTCGTGAAGGGTAGAGGCGACGCTCTCTTCTTGTTGTTCAATGATCGTCCATTGTTGTTCTGTTTCTGAAATGATCGTCACATCATAAGGGAAAAGCGACTGAATGGCTTCTGTAAAATCACGCGTGTCGACCGTTCCTTTTTGTATGTAAAAGTAAATAAATCGTGTATATGTCGAAGCAGGTAATTGGTCAAAAACACGTTCATCACCTTGGATTAAAAAACGATACCATGTTTGTTGTTGTTTGTTCATCCAAGTAGTAAACGCTTCATGCGGTGTAAATAATGTTGCTAATAGCGCATGTTCTTTTAGTGTAAGCACTTCTTTTTTGATACCAAAAAGCTCACCATGTTCTGTAGAAAACCACTCGTACTCATCTCGTTCGTTCACTTGTTCATATTCAACAAGTGCATCCCGATAATATGTTCGTAATTTTTCTAACATGCATGCCCATTCCTTTCGTCTCCCATCCCATTCATTTTCATTATACAAAAAGCGACGAGAAAATGCTCGCCGCTTCATTTTACTTCATGTGGTGGTTGTTCCGTTTGCAGATCGCGTGCTTCTTCAATATTTGTTGCGCGATAGCACGAATATACATAACCTCCAGCCATGCCTTCGTTAATCATTCGATCAATATCCCACTCATAATTATCGCGTTCTTTCATTATGCATGCCCCCTTATTCATTATTTTGTATGAACGACAAAAAAGTATACATCATTCGCTTCGTATTCACATATATTCATGGGGAGAGGTGAGGGTGATGATCGCTTATGTTTTACACACATTAACGAATTACTATTTAGATGAAGAGGAAGAAGCGCTTATTCGTTATTTATACGTATTGCATACAGGAAAGGAATGGGATGTAACACAGAAAGAGCAAAAAGATAGTTGGAGACAACAATTTGAGAAAATAAATATATATAAAGAAGCATGGTTTGCATCTGAACATGCGACGGAGCGAGAAGTGTTTCGGTTATTGTTATGCAAATGTTTGAAACAGTTGCATAAACAGTTATCACACATTTGCGCTCATAACGGACAAGCCCTATAATGAATGGTTAGAATAGCTTATTGTCAGAAGGGAGATCGTTATGGGGCTTTTTCTTTATTTATTATTTATGGTCGTGGTCGGAGCATTTATTGGAGGGATGACGAATTCCCTTGCGATTAAAATGCTTTTTCGACCGTATCGTCCAATTTATATCGCAGGAAAAAGACTGCCGTTTACGCCTGGGCTTATTCCAAAGCGAAGAGAGGAACTAGCGGAGCAACTTGGGCGCATGGTTGTGGAACATTTATTAACAGCCGAAGGATTGCGTCGAAAATTAAACGATCAATCATTCGTTCAAGATATGACGAACTATGTACAAGAAGAAGTAGAAAAATGGCTACAATTAGATCGGACTGTTAAACAATGGCTTGAGCAGTTTGACGTGCGCCATCCTGAACAAATTGCGGAAACATGGATAGAAGCAAAATATAAAACGTTGATGTCACAATATGAGCAACGTTCACTTTATGAAATCATTCCAAGTGAGCTATTGCAAAAAGTAGATCGTGCTATTCCTTCTATTGTTGATCGTTTATTGCTTCGTTTGCGCACATATGTAGAGAGCGAGCAAGGAGAGCGTCAAATTGAACATATGATCAATGAATTTTTACAAAGCCGCGGCATGTTTGGGAATATGCTTCAAATGTTTCTTGGCAACGTTAGTTTGGCGGAAAAAATTCGCCCAGAAATCGTGAAATTTTTACAAAGCGATGGGGCGAAACAACTGCTCGTACAGCTATTTAATAACGAATGGGAAAAAGTGAAGGGGATGCGTATACATGAGGTGGAGCAAATAATTGACCAAGAAAAAGTTGTCGTATGGGTGAAACGGCTCACAGCATCAATTGTACAAGAGCCACTTCAAAAACCGCTTGGTGCACTTGTTGCCCCTTATGTACGTGATTCATTACCGACGTTCGTTCGTTTTCTTTTGCAATTTGCTTCCGAACGTATCGAGCAATGGATGAAACGCCTGCATTTGCAAGATATCGTTCGTGAAGAAGTCGCATCGTTTTCAGTTGAACGGCTAGAAGAAATGATTTTAACAATTTCACGTCGTGAATTTAAAATGATTACGTATTTAGGTGCTTTGTTAGGTGGGATCATCGGTCTCGTTCAAGGTTGCATCACGTTTTTCGTTCAACTGTAGACATATAGCGGCCGCTTCGCTCATAGTGTAAAAAGAAAGGGAAAATGAGAGGAGCGTGTCGCATGGACGTCTTTCAAGCCATTCACGAGCTTTCGGAAGCGATTCGTACAAGTGAACCGTTTGCAGAGCTTCGTCGCGCGTATGAGCAAGTGCAGCACGACCCGACTGCGCACCAATTATTTGCTAGATTTCGTACATTACAAAAACAGCTTCAACAAAAACAAATGAGCGGATTTCCGGTCAGCGATGCAGATGTCGAATTGTTGCAACAACATTTGCACGTCATTGAAATGAACGAAAATATTGCGCGGCTTATTCAGGCAGAGGAACGTTTAAACGAGTTGTTTGCTCAAGCGATGACTGCGATGATTCAGCCAATTGAACAGCTATATGACGGACACTCATAAAAATGGGTGTTCTTTTTTTTATCCCCTTGTCATACGTATGAATGAAGCCACGACATCGAGGGGGGACGTTCATGTATAAATTACTTGCACTAAATATTGATGGGACACTATTAAAACAAAATGGGAAATTAGAGAAAAAAACGAAGGAAGCCATCGACTTTGTGAAGAAAAAGGATGTATATATTACGTTGCTCACGTCAAGAAATTTTTTATCAGCGAAAAAAGTAGCCAAAGCGCTGAAGTTAGATTCATATTTAGTGACGTTTCAAGGGGCGCTCGTTGCAAAATCATTAGAAGAAAAGTTACAGGAGTCTGTCATTCCAGCACAAAAAACGTTCGATATTGTACACGTGCTTGAGCATTTCAATTGCAACGTTCGTTTGCTTCACGAACGGTATTCAATCGGAAATCGCAAAAAAATAAAAAACAATATGATTGCGAAAACAATTTTAGGGGATCCGTTTTTTTATCCAGCACAATTTGTTGACTCGTTAAGTGATGTGTTGCGCGATGATCCGATTGATGTCATGAAAATCGATGTGTTTTACTCAAATGAAGACGAATGTGATGAAATTGTTGAAACGATTGAGCGTGCGTTCCCGGACGTTTCTCTCAGCGTTAGTGAGGGAAAAATTGAATTACTGCCAAAAAACGTTTCAAAACTAAACGGGTTAATTCGTCTCGGAAACGAACTCGGCATTTCGTTAAAAGAAATGGTCGTCATTGGAGATGATTTGGATGATATGCCAGCCATTGAAGCGGCGGGGCTTGGTGTTGCGATGGGCAATGCGCCAAAAGAAGTAAAAGCCGTTGCTGATTGGGTGACGCGTTCAAACGAACAACTGGGTGTCGCATATATGATTAAAGAACATTTCCGCAAACAACATCGTCCCCAGTTTTTACGGCAAATTCGCACAATAGAGAAAAAATAATTTCCGTTTCTTGACGAGCTTTTCGCTTCTTCTGTACACTTAAGTGAGTTTAATATTTTGAGGCGAAAGGTGATTTCATTGCGTATTGACATTTGCGGACTTGATCGAGTTGAACGTTTTCAACGCTCACTTGAAGTCATTACCGGTTTATTTTTTGAAGAGCAAACGCTCTCTTTCGTACCGACAGAAGAAGCGAACGTGCGCGTGACGATTGCTGTGCATGAGAACAAGCAGCTCGTCGTTGTTGGTACGTTGCAAGATGAACACGGTGGCACGTATGAAGCTCGTTACGAACGATTGTGGAAAACAGAAGAAGAAAAAGGGCGCATGAAGCAAGTGAAACATGCGGTTTCACATATATATTTATTACTCATGCAACAATATACAAATTCCATTCAAAAATGGGGTATTTTGACAGGTGTTCGTCCGGTGAAGTTACTTCATCAAAAACTGCGTTCCGGCTTAACGAGAGAAGAAGCACATCGCCAGTTGCGTGAAGATTATTTAGTGACGGATGAAAAAATTCAGCTCATGCAACAAATTATTGATCGTCAGTTGGCGGCCGTGCCAGATCTTTACGATTTATCGAACGAAGTAAGCATTTATATCGGCATTCCGTTTTGTCCGACGAAATGCGCATATTGCACATTCCCCGCCTATGCGATTCAAGGAAAACAGGGATCCGTTGATGCATTTTTATTCGGATTACATTACGAAATGGAGCAAATTGGCCGATTTTTGAAAGAGCGCAACATTTCTATTACAACAATTTATTACGGTGGCGGAACGCCGACAAGCATTACGGCGGAAGAAATGGATGCATTATATGCGCACATGTATCGCGTGTTCCCAAACGTTGAGCATGTACGTGAAATTACAGTCGAAGCAGGAAGACCAGATACAATTACACGAGAGAAGCTTGCGGTGTTGAAAAAATGGAAAATCGACCGTATTAGCATTAACCCACAGTCATATATTCAAGAAACGTTGCGAGCGATTGGTCGCCATCATACGGTTGAAGAGACGATTGAAAAATTTCATCTCGCTCGCGAGGCGGGAATGAACAATATTAATATGGACTTAATTATCGGCTTGCCAGGAGAAAGCATCGAGCAGTTTGATTATACGCTGGCACAAACGGAAAAGCTGATGCCGGAGTCGTTAACGGTGCATACGTTGTCGTTTAAGCGTGCGTCTGAAATGACGAAAAATAAAGAAAAGTATAAAGTGGCGGATCATGATGAAATTAATGAAATGATGAAGCGGGCGGAACGATGGACGAGAGAAAAAGGTTATGTGCCGTATTATTTATATCGCCAAAAAAATATTCTCGGCAATTTAGAAAACGTCGGTTACGCTTTGCCGGGGCAAGAAAGCATTTATAACATTATGATTATGGAAGAGCAACAGTCAATTATCGGGTTAGGATGCGGCGCCTCAAGCAAATTCGTGCATCCAGAAACAAAAGCGATTACGCATTTTGCTAACCCGAAAGAGCCGAAAGCGTATAACGAAAACTACGAACATTACACGAACGAAAAGTTGAAAATGATGGAACAATTATTTTAGCCCCGAGATGATCGGGGCTTTAGCGATGGAATAAAATGAGTTTGCCGCTCGATGTTGTACAGCGATGTGTTTTATGTTGAAACTGTTTTTCTTTTAATTTTTGTTCGCCGATTCGTTTTGCTTCGTCATCGTTGGCGGCAGTAAATGTTTCATCGAGCAGTTTTTCTCCTGTCTTTTCAAAAACGGTTAACGTATATGTTTTCAATTTCTCCACCCCTTTCCATTGCATGTATTCGCTCCTTCGTAATCATTTCCTTCTTTTATACGTCTATTTTTCCGGTTGTTCGCATATGTGTAAAGTAAGACAAGCTTAAAGGGGGATATGTATGCTTATTACATTGCTTCTTGCTGGGATTATTATTAGCGCATATATGGCCATTCGCACAGCAAGAGAAGAAAAGAAAATAGATGAAAAGTTGCTAGAGAAAGAAGGAGAAGTGTACATGGAGCGCATTCGTCAAGCGCGCGAGCAACGCCAGAAGGCCTTGGAATAACAAGGTCTTTTTTCTTTTTTAAAAATTCACAAAAAATTTTCTTCATTTTTTTGTGTTTCATGTTAGGATATATATTATTACATGACATGAGGGGGAAAAAAGTGTGAAACGAGCCTACAATTTTAATGCAGGACCTTCTGCTTTGCCGCTTGCTGTGTTAGAGCGGGCACAAAAACAATTGCTCAACTTTCAACAAACAGGTATGTCTGTCATGGAGTTAAGCCATCGAAGCAAAGAATATGATGCGGTGCATGAGCGTGCCGAGATGTTGTTGCGCAAGCTCATGAATATTCCAGACACGCATGATGTGCTCTTTTTACAAGGGGGAGCGAGTTTGCAGTTTTCGATGGTGCCGATGAACTTGTTGAAGGAAGGAGAAGTCGGCAATTACGTGTTAACAGACTCATGGTCGGATAAAGCGATGAAAGAGGCGAAAAAAGTAGGGGCAACGCACGTCGCAGCTTCGTCGAAAGAAGAAAAGTATACATACATTCCGACGAATATCGAATTGTCCGAACGTCCTGCGTATTTGCATATTACATCAAACAACACAATTGCCGGAACACAATGGCGTGAATTTCCAAACGTGTCTGTCGACTTAATTGCGGATATGTCGAGTGATATTTTAAGTCGCCACATTGATGTGAGTCGTTTTGCGCTCATTTATGCGGGGGCGCAGAAAAATTTAGGTCCTTCAGGCGTGACGGTTGTTATCATTCGTAAAGATTTGCTAGCGAAAGGGGACGATCGTTTGCCGACGATGTTAAACTATCGCACATATAGCGAAAGCCGTTCGTTATACAACACCCCGCCAACATTTGCGATTTATATGTTATCGCTCGTGCTCGAATGGGTAGAAGAACAAGGCGGCGTTCAAATGATTGAAAAGAAAAATGCGGAAAAAGCTGCGCTATTGTACCGTTGTATTGATGAAAGTGAAGGTTTTTACAAAGGGCATGCAAAAAAAGAAAGCCGTTCGCATATGAATGTCACATTTACGTTGCCGAACGAAGAGCTCACCAAGAAGTTTTTAGCAGAAGCAAAAGAAAAGGGATTGATCGGGCTAGCTGGTCATCGTTCTGTCGGTGGTTGTCGGGCATCCATTTACAATGCAGTTGATATGGAAGCATGTGAAGCGCTTGTACAGTTTATGGAAACGTTCCGAAAAAATATTTTTTGAAAATTTTTATTTTACCTCGGCACTTTAAAGTGCTATAATATTGTTAAACTTGTTTACAAGCTGAGAAGAGAAAAGAATGAGATGAGGAGAGATGAGAAATGAATACGAGAACGTTAGTATTGTTGTCGCTTTTTGTAGGTATTGGTGCGGTGTTGCACGCAGTCATTCCGGGGTTTTTCTTTGGAATGAAGCCCGATATGATGCTCACGATGATGTTTTTAGGCATTATGCTCTTCCCGAACAAAACAGCGGTTAGTTTGTTAGCGATTGCTACAGGTATCATTTCTGGGGTGACGACGAGTTTCCCAGGAGGATTTATCCCGAACGTCGTTGATAAAGTCGTGACAGCTACACTCTTTTTTGGGTTGTTGATGTTGTTTAAGACGAAAGCGACGCCATTAAAAGCGGCATTGCTTACTGCTGTAGGTACGTTCATTTCAGGTGCGACGTTTTTAACTGTTGCGTTGACCGTTGTTGGTTTGCCAGGGGGAGCAACGTTTGGTGGACTGTTCGTCGCTGTTGTCATTCCGACAGCGTTTGTCAATACGGTTGCGATGATCGTCATCTATCCGATCGTACAGTCGCTGATGAGACGAACATATACCGTTCCACAACAATAATAAAAAACCCGATCGTTTATGGTCGGGTTTTCCTTATATCACTCTCACTGCATACGCATGAGCAAAAGGGTAACAGCGATAAAAAAAATGGCAAGGCTTCCAAATACGCTTATACGCTGCTTTAACACTTTTTTCGGTGGATACATGCGCGTTTTATTCAACATAGAAAACGTAGCAATCGTCAAATACAAAAAGATGAACCCAATCGTCGCCGTTGCGATGATCATGTTTGTTCCTCCTAATTCGAAAAGTATATATTTAAATTTATTAAAAATTCTAATATTTAATACTTTATTATTTATTGTTTTACTGGCATAATAAAAGATAAAAATAAGGAAATATGAAAAAGTGGGTGGAGAGATGAAAAGCACGGAACGACATTATTCTGTTAAAGAGGCGATGTTATTTAGTCAAAGAGTTGCCCAATTAAGCAAAGCATTGTGGAAATCAATCGAAAAAGATTGGCAACAATGGATTAAACCGTTTGACTTAAACATTAACGAACATCATATTTTATGGATCGCATACCATTTAAAAGGGGCATCGATTTCTGAAATCGCAAAGTTTGGTGTGATGCACGTATCAACGGCATTCAATTTTTCAAAAAAATTAGAGGAACGGGGATTGTTGTCGTTTTCGAAAAAAGAAGATGATAAGCGAAATACTTACATTGAATTGACAGAAAAAGGAGAAGAGATTTTATTAAAATTAATGGAGTCGTATGATCCAAAACGGACATCTGTTCTTCAAGGAATTCAACCGTTATATGAATTGTATGGTAAATTTCCAGAAATGTTAGAAATCATGTGTATGATCCGAAATGTGTACGGAGACGATTTTATGGAAATTTTCGAGCGTTCTTTCCAAAACATTGAACAAGAGTTTGTTGAAGAAAATGGAAAGTTAAAAAAGAAAGATGAGCAAAAAGAAGAAGTAGCTTCATTCGTTGAGCGTATGTAATAAACATTGAAACTCTGTCATAAGCGGAACGAATAATTGTTGTTTTTTTAACGCATCAATCGTCTCGGCAAGTGGAAGGTTCGGGTGAAGCGCACTCGCAAACTGTGTAAAAAGCGAGGTGAAGATAACGAAGCCTTCCTCTTTTTGTTGCTTATATTGTTCGCTTAATTGTTCACAAAGGTGTAATATACTTTCCACTTCCTCTTTTGTTAAGCCGTAACGAATGACAAGCGCGTAAAATGGCTTTTTTTCCGGTGTAATCATGTCCAACATGAGTGAACAATAATATTCGAGTTTTTCCATGCGTTGTTCGATGCTCATCTTTCGAAACTCCTTTTTGCTTACTTGTGTGTATTATTTTACAGGAATAGTTGTACAAATAAAATGTCTATTATTGATTTATCGAAAAAATCGTTGTAAAGTAGGGGAGTAAATACATAAAAACAGGAGGGGACCGGTTTGGCGCTTTATTTTATACCCCTTGCGACAGTTGTACTTTTCATTATTAATCAGCTAACAAATGCTCTTTGTATTCAAAAAGAAATTCCTGAAGAGAAACAGCCAAAAGTATTTCGTACAATTAATGTCCTTATTACGATTTTACTTATTTCTTCCTACATCGAAGTATTATTTGCGTAAAAAAGCTGACAGTGTTCCTGTCAGCTTTCTTTCGTTTAATATAACCAAGCGGCACCAACAATAATTAATAAAATAAACAACACAACGATTAACGCAAATCCGTTTGCATATCCTACTCCTGCACCCATAGACGACACCTCCTTTCATATATGAAGGCGTTGCGACGCTTTGACAATGTATTGTATGTCAAAAGGAGCGAAAAGGTATGGGCGCAGTTTTGCTTTATTTTAGCTTTCGGAAAAAATATGGTATAGTATGTCTTGTGTACATTTATAGATAGGAGTTGTGGGAGAATGAAAAAATGGACAGTTGCTATGTCGGCAGCAGCGATGCTTGCGCTTTCGGCTTGTAATAGCGGATCGGACGTTGTCGTCGAAACGAAGGAAGGCAACATTACAAAAGAAGAATTGTATAACGAAATGAAAGAACGTTACGGCAAAGACGTCTTACGCGATCTCGTACATGAGAAAGTGTTAAGTAAAAAATTTAAAGTAACGGATGAAGAGCTAAATAAGGAAATCGAGAATTTAAAAGAGATGTATGGTGTTCAATATGATTTAGCGGTGCAGCAAAATGGAGAAGAAGCCATTCGTGACATGGTCAAACTTGATTTGTTGCGCCAAAAAGCAGCGATGGAAGATATTAAAGTGTCAGATGAAGAGTTAGAAAAATATTACAATGAATATAAGCCGAAAGTGAAAGCAAGTCACATTTTAGTCGACGATGAAAAGACAGCAAAAGAAATTAAAGCGAAGTTAGAAAAAGGAGAAGATTTCGCGAAATTAGCGAAAGAATATTCGAAAGATACAGGTTCGGCACAAAACGGTGGCGATTTAGGTTGGTTTGGACCTGGAAAAATGGTTGAAGAATTTGAAAAAGCAGCGTATACGTTAAAAGTCGGTGAAGTAAGCGAACCGGTGAAAACGCAATTTGGCTACCATATCATTAAAGTGACAGATAAAGAAGAGAAAAAGTCGTTTGATGAAATGAAAGAAGAAATGGAATATGAAGTGAAAAAGAGTAAACTCGATGCATCTAAAGTGCAATCGAAACTGGATAAGCTTATGAAAGAAGCGAATGTCGACATTAAAGACAAATCGTTAAAAGACGCATTAAAAGGCGAATAAAACGTTTCGAACGGAAGAAGGTGCCCACGAGGACACCTTCTTTCTTATAGAGCTTGTTTAATTTGCGCAGCGATGTGTTGTAATTCATCAAACGTGTAGTCGCTTTGATGCGATTTCCACACAGCCCCAAATCCATCTCCTTTACCATATCGCGGAATGATGTGCATATGATAATGGAAAACGGTTTGTCCTGCAATTTCTCCGTTGTTGCTTAAAATGTTGATGCCTTCTGGGGAAAACTGTTTACGAATCGCATTGGCGATTGTCGGAACGACCTCAAATACACGCTGGGCGATGTCTGAAGTTAATTCATAAATATTTTCTTTATGTACTTTCGGTACGACGAGCGTATGTCCTTTCGTCACTTGACTAATGTCTAAAAAGGCGATGACATGCTCATTTTCAAATACTTTTGCGGCAGGAATGTCTCCGTTTATAATTTTACAAAAAATACAGTCGCTCATGATGACGCCACCTTTCTTTCCATTTTGTCTTTATTTTACCACACGATTGTCGTTTCGAAAACGGAAAGAGCAGGATGCGCATCGCATCCTGCCCATTGAAGAGGGAGCTTCATGATTTATGTGTCTTTTGGGAACACCTCATTTACGAGTAGAGTCCGTTACGCGTTTGTGAGTATGACGTTGTTCAAGATGACCATCCCCTTTTTCAGGGAGTGCTTTCGTTGTTACAGGCTAGCTTAATGTGCGGCCCGTAGACACCTCATTTCATCGTGTTCTTGAACTTGCTTTGTTGCTCACTGCGACTTACTACTTGTTTGTCCCTCTTCGCTACTTATCGTAACCCGTTTTTCTTTTCGTTATTCATTTGTTAAAATAAAAAATAATCATATACGAAAGGGAAGCGATGATGGCACTATTACAAGTTCAACATTTATTCGGCGGTTATACGAAACAAAACATTTTAGATGACGTATCGTTTACCGTACATGAAGGGGAGGTCGTTGCATTAATCGGGTTAAATGGAGCAGGAAAAAGCACGACGATTAAACATATGATCGGATTGATGCAACCGCGCAAGGGGACAATTACGATAAACGGAATAACGTTTCAAGACGCCCCGACACAATATCGTGCACAATTTACATACATTCCCGAAATGCCTGCCTTATACGAAGAATTAACATTAGAAGAACATTTGCGCCTGACCGCCATGGCGTACGGTGTACGTGATGAGGAATATGAACACCGTGTGCCTAAATTGTTAAAGGCGTTTCGACTTGAGAAAAAATTAGGTGCGTTCCCTGCTTTTTTTTCCAAAGGAATGAAACAAAAAGTGATGATTATATGCGCTTTTTTAGTGAATGTGCCACTTTACATTATTGATGAACCGTTTGTCGGATTAGATCCGCTCGCCATTCAAGCATTGCTTCAACTGATTGATGAACGGAAAAAGCAAGGAGCGGGGATTCTTATGTCGACGCACATTTTAGCGACAGCAGAGCGATATTGCGATTCGTTTGTCATTTTGCATAACGGGCAAGTGAAAGCGGCGGGGTCATTACCAATGCTTCAGGAACAGCTACATATGCCTCATGCAACGCTCGATGATATATATATCGAATTAACGAAGGAAGAGACGAACGATGATTGATGGAAAACAGTTATGGAAAAAGCGGTTTATTGCTTATGTAGCAGAAGTGAGACGATATGGTCGATATATGTTTAATGACCATTTATTGCTCGTCTTGTTTATTGGGATAGGAGTAGGTGCTGTTGTTTATAAGCGGGCGGTCGATGAGCTCATATCGTTTCCGTATGCTGTAATCGCTTCGTTTATATTTGCTTTATTTAGCACACAAAGCGGGGTGCGCACGTTATTACAGGAAGCGGATGCGGTGTTTCTTCTTCCATTAGAGCGACGGCTTCGTCCGTATTTTTGGCGCGCAAGCATATATAGCTTTTTCGTTCATTTGTATGTTTCCTTCATTGTATTCGTTATGTTTCTCCCTCTTCATTTAAAGTTTTCGGAGCAGTCGCCTTTGGTCGTCATGATTGCAATGATGGCGTTAAAAGGGTGGAATATGTTCATCCAATGGAATGAAGATGCTCGAATAGGGCGCCATTTCTTTCCGTTGTTCGTTCGTTTTTTACTGAACGTATTGTTTTTTTATTTCTTACTTGTGAAACAATACGGATTTATGGTGATCATTATTTTGCTTATGATTGTTGTTGTGTTATATGTAGAGCGTAGAGGAAAAAAAGTTGGACTTCAATGGGAGCAGTTGCTTGCCGATGAACAGCGACGAATGCAAACATTTTATCGGCTCGTCCACGCGTTTGTTGATGTTCCTCACATGAAACATACGGTAAAAAAACGAACGTTGCTTCGTTTCGTTTTCCATTTGCTCGATCGTTGGCATATGCGACCGTATACGTATTTGTATGTGCGCACATTTTTTCGTGCCGGCGACTATTTTGGTTTGTTCGTTCGCTTGACAGTTATCGGCATTGTCTTCATTTTTACGTTGCCTCGCGGTGTCGAGTGGTTTGCCCTTTTATGTTCGTATGCGACAGCCGTTCAATTGCTTTCGCTTCGTTCGTACCATCGAGGGCATCCGCTGTTCTTCCTTTATCCGTTGTCATCCGTTGAGGCGCATCGGTCATTTATGCGTGCGTTATTTACTATTGGAATGAACCAAGCGCTTATTTTTGCTATCGTTGCATATATGGCTCATGATGTTTTCACTATGCTATCGACGTTTTTTATTGTTTTCGTATGTTATATAGCGATGATGTTTTATGTAGGAAAAATGAGAGAAGCGGCTTGAACCGCTTCTTTCATTTTTCCATATATTTAATTGCTGTAAGACCGAGCATTTTCGCCGCGATAAGCATGGCGCGTTCATCAAAATCAAATTTTGGATGATGATGCGGATAGGCAGCGGTTGTCGTTTTTGCTTTTGCCCCTGTAAAGAAAAACGTTCCTTTTACATGTTGTAAATAATAGGAAAAATCTTCCCCACCCATATGCGGATGGATTTCGACTACATCGGTTATTTCTTCGATTTCACGGGCGACGGAGACGAGAAATGTTGTTTCGTCTTCATGATTCACCACAGGCGGGTATCCACGCATATATGTGTACTCGTATGTACAACCGTTGGCGATGCATGTACCTTTAACAATTTGCTCAATTTCTCGTTCAATATCGTCACGTACTTGTTCCGAAAATGTCCGTACCGTCCCCACTAACGTAGCACGATCTGCAATGACGTTAAACGCGTTGTCGGAAACGAATGAGCCAATGGAAACAACAGCAGGTTCAAGCGGATCGACGCGACGGCTGACGATTTGCTGTAAATGTAGTACTAGCTGTGATGCGGTAACGATCGCATCTTTCGTTTTGTGTGGTTCTGCTCCGTGACCGCCTGAACCTTGAATGATGATTTGAAAGCGGTCTGCAGCTGCCATGATCGCTCCCGTACGATATTGAATGACGCCTGTCAGCTCTGTTGCCCATAAATGTGTGCCAAAAATCGCATCCACTCCTTCTAAACAACCGTCTTCAATCATCGCTTTTGCTCCACCTGGTGCATATTCTTCTGCATGTTGATGAATGCAAATGATCGTGCCGCTCCAATGTTCGCGCAATTCATAAAGCGCTTTGGCGAGAACAAGTAGTGTGGCAGTATGACCATCGTGTCCACATGCGTGCATGACACCCGGAATTGTTGATTTATATGGCACATCTTTTTCATCTTGAATCGGAAGAGCGTCAAAATCCGCTCGAAGTGCAATCGTTTTTCCGCCTGTTTGACCTTGAATAGTCGCAACTACCCCGTTTCCTCCGACATTTGTCCGCACAGGAATGCCAAGCTGTTTGTAGTAATTTGCAATATACGCTGCTGTTTTATACTCTTGAAACGACAGTTCAGGGTATTGATGCAAATGGCGACGAATCGTAACCATTTCGTTGTAATATTCGTCAAGCTTTGCAAATAGTAATGTTTTCACACGCACCGCTCCTTCTGTTTTTTACCATTATACCATCGTTGACAAATCGTCGAAAACGGGTTAATATACCCATATACGTATTTAGGAGGAGAATATATGGGCACATGGATCAATGTTGTTCTAATTATTTTGCTTATTTATTTTGTTGCAACAAAAATGTTACTAACAAAAGGTGTGGAACATATTACACCAGATGAGTTAAAAGAAAAATTAAAACAAACGAAAGACCGTCAATTTATTGATGTACGCACACCAGCGGAATATCGTGCGCGCAACATTCGCCAATTTAAAAACATTCCGCTTCATCAATTGGCTGATAAACTACATGAGCTCGATCGTGAAAAAGAGACGATCGTTATTTGTCAAAGTGGTATGCGCAGCAATCAAGCGGCCAAAATATTAGCGAAAAATGGGTTTAAACGTGTCGTGAATGTACGTGGCGGCATGAATGCTTGGAACGGGTAAAAGGCTGACAAAACATCAGCCTTCTTTTATGACGGTGTATGTTGTCACATATGACGGACGTGGGAAAATGGATCGTTGTTGGTCGATTCCTTTTTCTGTGCCACGTTTTTCATGCGCTTTTTCGTAAGCTTTTGACTGTTGCCAACGACGAAAGGCGCTTTCATTTTCCCACATCGTCATAATGACGTACGTATCGCTTTTTAACGGACGTAAGACGCGAATGGCGATAAATCCTGGTTCTTGTTCAATTAAGCGCGCCCGCTGTTGAAAACGATGTTCAAATAACGGTCTTCCTTCGTCAGTAACAGGAATATTATTGCAAACAACAAATGATCCCCCTAATGGACCAACCGCATCAAGCACTTCATATGGACGCGGCTCGTGAAAGACGCTTTTTCCTTCTGTTTCATGCACGAGCAATCCGTTCTCCCCATCATGTACAAGCAACATATGTTCGTTCGGATATTGATTGCGCAATCGTTGCAAATAGTCGATTGTGCCATTTGTCATAAATACGTACATCAATATCATCTCCTTCCATTTACTATTCATATTTTACCACTTTCTTTTCTTCTTGGCGATTTCATGAACGTTGCGTATTATTACTACCCAGACGGTGAAAAAATCGGTATAGTTGTGTTAGTGGAAACAAAGAAACAATTTCGCTACACTATAATATAAGCGATTACATAACGAGAAAGGATGGACATAATGATTAAAAACGATACATTTTTACGCGCTTGTCGCGGGGAAGCGACAGAATACGTACCAGTTTGGTATATGAGACAAGCAGGACGTTCGCAGCCAGAATATCGTGCGTTAAAAGAAAAATATTCGCTTTTTGAAATTACACATCAGCCGGAGTTATGCGCATATGTAACACGTTTGCCTGTCGAACAATATAACGTCGATGCGGCCATTCTTTATAAAGATATTATGTCACCGCTTCCAGCGATCGGTGTCGATGTCGATATTAAAGCAGGCATCGGACCAGTTATCGATAATCCAATTCGTTCGCTTGCGGATGTCGAGCGTCTTGGAGAAATTGATCCGGAGAGCGATGTGCCGTATGTGCTTGAAACGATTCGTCTATTGACGAAAGAGCAACTGACTGTTCCACTTATCGGCTTCGCTGGTGCGCCGTTTACTTTAGCAAGCTATATGATTGAAGGTGGACCGTCGAAAAACTATAATAAAACGAAAGCGTTTATGTATGCCGAGCCGAAAGCATGGTTTGCTCTGATGGATAAGCTAGCAGACATGACGATTCGCTACGTCAAAGCGCAAATTCGAGCAGGAGCAAGCGCCATTCAAATTTTCGACTCATGGGTTGGAGCGGTAAACGTTGCGGATTATCGTCAATTTATTAAACCGACGATGGAGCGTATTTTTACAGCGCTTCGCGATGAAAATGTGCCACTTATTATGTTCGGTGTCGGAGCAAGCCATTTAGCAAAAGAATGGCATGACTTGCCGCTTGACGTTGTCGGCTTAGATTGGCGCTTATCGATTCGTGAAGCGCGCGAGATGGGGCTTACAAAAGCGCTACAAGGCAATTTAGATCCAGCCGTATTGCTTGCGCCATGGGAAGTCATTGAAGCGCGCGTGAAACAAATTTTAGATGAAGGCATGGTGCATGAAGGTGGATACGTATTTAACTTAGGGCACGGCATTTTCCCACAAATCAAGCCGGAGACGTTAAGACGACTTACAGCATTTATTCACGATTATTCAGCAAAAAGAAAAGGATGAATAAACGATGTCAAAAAAAGTAATGGGATTGCTTGTCATGGCGTATGGCACGCCATATAAAGAGGAAGATTTAGAGCGATATTACACGCACATTCGACACGGTCGCAAACCGTCAGAAGAGATGTTAACAGATCTTCGCAGGCGGTATGAAGCGATTGGAGGCATTTCTCCGCTTGCAGCCATTACAAAACAACAAGCGGAAAAACTTGCCGAGCGACTGAATGAAGTGCAAGATAATATTGAATTTCGCATGTATTTAGGATTGAAGCATATTGAACCGTTCGTTGAAGATGCCGTTCGGCAAATGCGTGAAGATGGAATAGAAGAAGCGGTTTCGATCGTATTAGCGCCACATTTTTCGACATTTAGTGTGAAATCATATAACGGAAGGGCAAAAGAAGAAGCAGCTCGTTTAGGCGGACCGAAATTGACATGTGTGGAAAGTTGGTACACTGAACCGAAATTCATTCAATATTGGGCAGAGCGAGTAAAAGAAACGTATGCTTCGATGACTGAACGAGAACGGGAAAAAGCGGTGCTGATCGTTTCAGCGCATAGTTTACCTGAAAAAATTATTGCGATGGGCGATCCGTACCCAAAACAACTACAAGAAACAGCCGATTTCATTGCAAAAGAAGCGGGTGTTTCGGAATACGTCACTGGTTGGCAAAGCGCAGGAAATACGCCAGAGCCATGGCTAGGGCCTGATGTGCAAGATTTAACGCGGCAACTATACGAAGAAAAGGGCTATGAGGCTTTTATATATGTTCCAGCTGGCTTTGTCGCGGATCATTTAGAAGTGTTGTATGATAACGACATTGAATGTAAGCAAGTAACGGATGAACTCGGTGTGAGTTACTATCGTCCGCCGATGCCAAACGCTCATCCGCAGTTTATTGACGCCCTTGCAACCGTTGTGTTAAACCATTTACGTAAAGAAGGCGGATCATTATGAAAAAGAAAGTCGTCATTATTGGCGGTGGTATGACAGGATTAACGGCAGCGTATTATTTGCAAAAAGAGGCTCATGAAAAGCAGCTGCCAATTTCCTGTGAATTAATTGAGGCGAGTCATCGACTTGGTGGGAAAGTACAGACGGTTTATCGCAATGGATTTGTCATTGAACGAGGACCAGATTCTTTTTTGGCACGAAAAATGAGCGCCTCACGCCTCATTCACGAAGTCGGACTTGAAAAAGAGCTCGTGCATAATACGGCAGGTCAATCGTACATTCTCGTCAATCGAACGCTTCATCCAATTCCGGGTGGTGCGGTGATGGGCATTCCGACAAAAATCGCACCGTTTGTTATGACGCGTCTCTTTTCTCCATTTGGCAAACTGCGCGCAGCAGCTGACTTTGTTTTGCCACCGTTGAAAGCGGAAGGAGACGTATCGCTCGGACAATTTTTCCGTCGTCGTCTCGGGAATGAAGTTGTTGACCGTCTCATTGAACCTTTATTATCAGGTATTTATGCAGGCGATATTGACCAGCTTAGCTTAATGGCGACGTTCCCTCAATATTTCCATTTAGAGCAAAAACACGGAAGCCTCGTGTTAGGAATAAAGCGATCGATGCCGAAACAAAAAACGAAACAAAAAAGCGACAAAGGCATTTTTCAAACGTTAAAAACAGGGTTGTCATCTCTCGTTGATGCGATAGAGCAAAAGTTAGAAAAAGGAACGGTGCATAAAGGGGTACGTGTTGAGCGTATCGAAAAAGTCGATGACACATATGTTTTAACGTTAAGCAACGGAGAGAAAAAAGAAGCGGATAGCGTCATTATTGCTGTTCCGCATCAATCATTGACATCGCTTTTTCCAAATGAAACGATGTTTTCTTCTTTTGAAACGATGCCATCTACGTCTGTTGCAACGGTTGCGTTAGCGTTTCCGAAAGAAGCGGTAGCGAAAGATATGAACGGAACAGGATTTGTCGTTTCACGCGATAGCGACTATACGATTACCGCATGTACGTGGACGCATAAAAAATGGCCACATACGACACCAGAAGGGTACGTTTTGTTGCGTTGTTATGTCGGTCGACCTGGTGATGAAGCGGTTGTTGATCAAACAGACGATGATATTGTCCAAGTTGTCATGGACGATTTGAATAAAGTGATGAATATGACGATGAATCCGATGTTTTCGATCGTGACGCGCTGGAAACAATCGATGCCGCAATATACGGTCGGTCATCGTGAACGAATCGAGCGCGTCAAACAAAATATGCAACAACAACTCCCTGGCGTCTTTTTGGCGGGCAGTTCGTATGAAGGTCTTGGGCTTCCAGACTGTATTGATCAAGGAGAAGAAGCGGTAAAAAAAGTGTTACATTATTTAGCTTATACGAAAGAAAAGGTGTCATTATAATATTAGGCACCTTTTTTTCTTGCAAACATATATCCATTATGATAAGATGTAAAACGAAATGACCAAAATGTTCATTTAGTCAAAATAAAGGATGAACGCCTATGTCAGAAAAAAGAAAACAAATTATTGAAGCGGCAACGAAGTCGTTTTCGCTTTTTGGTTATAAAGCGACAACGATGGATCAAGTGGCGAAAATGGCGAATGTCGGTAAAGGGACGATTTATACGTTTTTCAAAAGCAAAGAAGAGCTGTTAGAAGAAATCGTTTCTTCGATTATTTTTGAAATTAAGCACGAGGCAGATGCCGTAATTGATCAACGCTTGTCATTTAAAGAAAACGTGCAACGTGCTTTGCAACGTATTTTTACGTTTCGCAAAGAGCATGAATTGACGATCAAGCTGTTACAAGAAGTGCGTGATATCGGGACGCCAGCTGTACGTGATGTGATGAAGCGGCTTGACCGAGAAATGATCGCTTACGTTCGTGAAAAAATAGAAGAGGCGATGGCAAAAGGGGAAATTCGTTCGTGTGATCCCGAATTAACAGCATTTTTAATGTTTAAAATGTATATTGCTTTAAACGTTGATTGGGAAAAAGAACATGAACCATTGCCACAACAAAAAATGGCCGAACTGTTTGATTTGTACTTATTAAAAGGATTATCTCGATGATGATCCTTCTCTTTTTTGCAAGAAATGACTAAATGAACAAATTGGTCAATATTTTTAAAAAGGGGGTTGAGCATATGCATACATTCCGATTATTGATACAAGAAATCAAAGCGGTCACTTCCAATCGGAAAGTGCTTATTCCGATTATCGCTGTCTTATTTATTCCGCTTTTATATAGTGGTATGTTTTTATGGGCGTTTTGGGATCCGTACGATCATTTAGACGATTTACCTGTCGCTGTTGTCAATAATGACAAAGGCGCGACATTTGAAGGGGAAGAACTTCATATTGGTGACGATCTCGTTGACAAGTTAAAAGAAAAAAAACAGTTTGATTGGCATTTTGTAAGCCAGCGTGAAGGGGAAAAAGGATTAAAAGAACAACGATATTATATGCTTATTGAAATTCCAGAAGATTTTTCAAAAAACGCAACGACGTTACAAGACAATCACCCGAAAAAGCTTCAACTTATTTACAAGCCAAATGAAGGGTTTAACTTTTTATCTGCGCAAATCGGTGGAACAGCGGTTGAAAGAATGAAAACAGAGGTAGCGAAAACATTAACCGAAACGTACGCAGAAAACATGTTTGACAAAGTAAAAACGTTGGCAGATGGACTAACAAAAGCGAGCGACGGAGCAAAACAATTGCATGACGGACTCGTTGATGCAAGCGAAGGAACGAATAAGCTATATGATGGAATGAAAAAAGCGCAAAATGGCTCCGATGAATTGTATCGCCATTTAGCAACGCTTGCGGAAAAATCCATTACATTTACGAACGGTTTGCATAAAGCAGCTGACGGTTCAATGCAAGTTCAAACGGGTGTTCAAACGCTTCATGCTGGGATGAAGCGTATGGTAGATGGGCAAGGACAATTGCTTGTAGGAGCACAGCAAGCAAAAGAAGGAACAGTGAAACTGGCTTTAGGTACAAATCGTGTGCTTGAAGGAATGAAAGCACTCGATGCTCGTATGCCACAGCTTTTACAAGGTTCAGAACAATTAAGCGCAGGGGCAGAAAAATTAGCTGCATCACTTGCCGAGTGGCGGCAAGGAGCGTCGCAAGTTCAAACAGGTGCAACACAAGTGACAGGCGGGTTAGAGAAGTTAGCTGTTCAACTTGATGCCCTCATTGCACAAACGTCAGATCCAGCGCAAAAAGCAGTATATGAGCAACTAAAACAAAACGTTGTGCAATTGTCGGTAGGAAGCAAGCAAGTGGAAAACGGAGTGGCACAGTTAAACGATGGCGCCAAGGCGTTGCAAGCAGGGGCAACATCGTTAAGTCATGGGGCAAAGCAGTTGCATGAAGGGCATATCGCTCTCAAAGGTGGCGTAAATCAACTGCTTGCTGGGCAACAACAACTTGCTGATGGGGCAAATGCGTTAGTGAACGGACAAGAACAGCTTGTTTCGGGCATGAATACGTTACATGAAAAAATGGAAGAAGCGGAGCAAGGAACAGCGAAACTTGCAAATGGTAGTCAAACTCTTGCTTCTGGTTTGCAAGCTCTTGCGAATGGGGGAAGCCAATTGCAAGACGGTGCACATCGCTTAGCGGACGGCGCACAACAATTAGCGAACGGAATGAATGAACTAACGAATGGAACAAGAACATTACAAGATGGAATGAATCAGCTTGCGGATGGTTCAGGAGAACTAGCGGATAAATTAAGTGAAGGTGCCGAAAAAGCAAGCGACGTCAAAGCAAACGAAGACGTATATAATATGTTTGCCGAACCGGTGAAAGTAAAAGATAAAAAAATAAATGAAGTGCCAAACTACGGAACAGGATTTACACCATATTTCTTGTCGTTAGGATTGTTTGTTGGGGCACTTTTACTTTCAATCGTCTTTCCACTTCGCGAGCCAGCTGGGTTGCCGCGCTCACCATTTCAATGGTTTTTTGCGAAATTTGGTGTACTCATTGGTGTAGGTGTGTTACAAGCACTCCTTGCTGACAGCGTATTGCTTTTCGGACTCGATTTACAAGTAAAAAGCGTTCCGTTATTCATTTTATTTAGTGTGGTGACAAGCATTTCCTTTTTATCAGTCATTCAATTTCTCGTGACTGTTTTTGGTGATCCGGGACGATTTATCGGGATTGTCGTCTTAATTTTACAGTTGACAACAAGTGCCGGAACGTTCCCGCTTGAATTAATCCCACGTGCGTTGCAACATTTTAACGCATGGCTTCCAATGACATATTCTGTTTTCGGATTAAAAGCGGTCATTTCAAGCGGCGATTTCTCGTTTATGTGGGAAAACATCGGAAAGTTGCTCATGTTTATCGTCGTGATGATGGCGGGAACGATGACGTATTTTACGATCCAACATCGTCGCCAATTTACAACGATTGTCGAAAAAGCTTCTGAGGCGTAAGACGCTTCAGAAGTTTTTTTGTAATGAAAAAAATTTTTAAAAAATTAACTTGCATATACAAGATGATGTGAGTATAATATAAATATGAAAACGATTTCATTCGTTTCTTTTCGATTGAAATAAGGGGGAATGGGAGGATGGCGACGATTGAAGATGTCGCCAAGCTAACAGGGCTTTCACGGACGACGATTTCGCGCGTCATAAACAATCACCCATACGTGTCGGAAGAGAAACGAAAGCTCGTGCTTGAAGCGATGGAGAAGTTAGGATATGTTCCTAATTCTTCGGCGAGAAGTTTGCGAAATCAAAAAACAAGTATTTTAGCGCTATTGATTCCGCGAATTACAAATCCATTTTTTAGTGAGCTTGTAGAAGCGACGGAAATAGCAGCAGCGGAACATGGCTACCAGCTCATTATTTGTCAAACGCGCTACTCGCCAGAAAAAGAATTAAACTATATGAATTTATTAAAAACGAAACAAGTTGACGGAGTGATTTTAGCTTCCATTCAAAATGAATGGAAAAAGTTAAAACCTTTTTTACAATATGGGCCGATTGTTCTTTGTAATGAGTTTGACGATTGTGCAAACGTTCCAACCGTTCGGCTCGACCAAGTGTATGGGGGATACATAGCAACGAAACATTTACTTGAACGAGGGCATACGAAAATTGCCTATTGTTCTGGTGGCTATCGGAGCAATGTCGCACAATCGCGGGAAATCGGCTTTAAAAAAGCGCTAGCAGAATATAAACTGACATTCGATGAACGGTACGCTTTTCGTGATGTGTTTCACATCGCGGATGGAAAGCGCGTGTTTCATCAAATGATGGCGCTTTCAGAAAGACCGACTGCTGTATTTACCGGAAGCGATGAAGTGGCGGCTGGCATTATATCTGAAGCGTTAAGATGTGGCTATCGCATCCCTAAAGATTTAGCTGTTGTTGGCTTTGACAATCAAGCGATTACCGAGCTAACGAATCCGACGATTACAACTGTGCATCAACCAGTCAAACAAATGGCACAAAAAGCGGTAGATATTATCGTAGAAAAAATTCAGACAAAAAAATATGAAGTAAAAGAAATTTATGAATTTCCACTTCAGCTTATTGTGCGCGCGTCGACAGTTGGTAGCGAGCTTCATCAACATGAAGCTTGACATACATTTTCATTTAAATAATATAAGGGGGATTTTTCATGAAGAAGGCAACAAAATTTTCTTCTGCATTGTTAGCGCTTACACTTGGTTTGACAGCATGCTCTAGCGGTCAAGACGCAGGAACGAAAGAAACAACAGACAAAAAAGATGATGCGAAAAAATCAGAGGAAGTTGTAAAAATCGTTTATGCTCGTGGTAAAGATGCAACAAAAGCGACAGACGAAATCGTAAAAGCATTTGAAGCAAAATACCCAAACATTAAAGTAGAGTTCCGCGAAATGCCTTCAGACACAGGGGCGCAACACGATGCATACGTCACCATGTTAAACGCAAAATCATCTGAAATTGACGTGATGGACTTAGACGTGATCTGGCCAGCAGAATTTGCGCAAGCTGGATACGTTCTTCCGCTTGACCGTTTCATCGAAAAAGACGGCATTGATTTAAGCGCATATAACCAAGGCGCGCTTGCAGCTGGAAACTTCGACGGAAAACAATGGGCGATGCCAAAATTTATTGACACAGGACTATTATTTTATCGTAAAGACATCGTACCAGAAGCTCAAGTGCCGAAAACATGGGATGAATTGTTAGCGGCTGCACGTGAGTTTAAAGGAAAAGGTGGCACACAGTTCGGATACTTAATGCAAGCGAAACAATACGAAGGATTAGTATGTAACGCGATTGAATTTATTGCGGCATACGGTGGAAAAATCGTCGATGAAAACAATAACGTTGTCGTCAACAGCCCTGAAACAATTAAAGGGTTAAAGAAAATGGTTGAAATTGCAACATCTGACGTTGTGCCAAGCAACATTACAACATTTACAGAGCCAGAGTCTCATACAGCGTTTATTGAAGGGCAAGCGCCATTTATTCGCAACTGGCCATATCAATACGCATTAGCGAACGATCCAGAGCAATCAAAAATTGTTGATAAAGTTGGCGTTGCGCCACTGCCTGCTGGTGATAAAGGTTCAGCTGCTGCATTAGGTGGATGGATGACAGCGATTAACGCATATTCGAAAAATAAAGAAGCAGCTTGGGAATTTGTGAAGTTTATGACTGGTCCAGAAGGTCAAAAAATTTCTGCGATTTATGGCGGTTTAGCACCAACGCTTCCAGAACTATTTAAAGACGAAGAAGTGTTAAAAGCGAACCCATTCTTTGCAGAAGAAGGATTTGTTAACGGATTAAATGCAGCGGTACCACGTCCAGTTGTACCAAACTATCCAGAAGTATCTGAAATTATTCAAATTAACGTATCAAAAGCGATTGCTGGACAAATTACAGTTGAAGAAGCAGTTGCCAACATGGAAAAAGAAATTAAAGCAGTGATGCAGTAGTTGCACGTTAGCCTTCAGCCTCATCTGAGCGCTGAAGGCTAAATCCTTTGCATAAAGGGGGAACAACGAGTGAAAAACGAAAAAAAATCGGAGCGCCGTTTAGCCTATATCCTTGTTGCTCCGTCGCTCTTGCTTATTTTGGCGGTTGCGATTTGGCCGGTTATTCAGTCGTTTTATTTCAGTCTTTTTGATTATCGTCTGAACAACCCAGCGAAATCTTCTCTCCATCTCGATTACAGCTTAAACTTAGAACGATATTTAGAAAGTTATCCGTTTTTAATGAGCACATTAAAACAAGAAATGGCACAGGCGACAGGCGAGGAAAAAGAACAACTGACATCGTTACATGAACAGTTGCAGCAAGTGGATGAAGAAATTCGCGCCGATGAAGAAGTAGCGAAACGATATGAGCAAGTAGACGAAATTTTAAACAATTTCGAAGTGCCGAGTGAAGAAATAAAAATTGTCCCAATCGATGAACAAGCGGCAGAAGATTTAATAAAAACGATAAACAACACGAAACAAACGTTAAAAACGTTAAACGAGAACGGACAATTAAAGCAAGGAGATAAATTAACTGGACTTGCAAACGGATTAAGCGGGGCAGTCATTGAACCGAACTTTGTCGGTTTGGCACACTACAAAAACTATTTGAGCGACTCCCGTTTATGGAAAGCACTTTGGAATACGACGGTGTTTACAGTCATTTCGGTATCGATTGAATTAGTGCTTGGTTTGGCGATTGCCTTATTAATTAATAAAGCGTTTTTTGGCCGAGGACTTGTACGGGCAACCATTTTAATTCCGTGGGCAATTCCGACAGCGGTATCTGCATTGATGTGGAAGTTTTTATATGACGGACAAAACGGCATTGTCGCAAAATATTTTGCGGATATTGGCATTATTAATAATATGAGCGAGCTATTAACGACAGGTGCGGGGGCGATGTTTGCTGTTATTTTCTCTGACGTATGGAAAACAACTCCGTACATGGCATTATTGTTGCTTGCGGGATTGCAAACGATCCCAAGCTCACTATACGAAGCAGCATCGATTGACGGTGCGACAAAGTGGCAACAGTTCGTCAAAATTACGTTACCACTTTTAAAATCAAGTATTCTCGTTGCGCTCTTGTTCCGTACGCTTGATGCGTTTCGTGTATTTGACTTAATTTTCGTTTTAACAGGTGGCGGACCAGCGAACTCGACAGAAACGATCTCGATTTTAGCGTATAAAGTCATGTTCTCGCAAACAAACTTCGGCGGCGGTTCAGCGTTAGCGGTGATCGTCTTTATTTGCGTAGCGATCATTTCGACGATTTACATTAAGTTTTTAGGTGCTGACCTCATTTCTGATCGAAAATAGGAGGTGCAACGATGCAAAAGAAAGCCGGTCCATTGTTTTATGTGTTTTTATTTATTTTCGTTTTTTTAGTGATGTTTCCGTTTTTATGGATTTTATTAAGCTCGATTAAACCATTGAGCGAGCTGTTTGGTGAAGAAGCGTTTAATTGGTTTACGAGCCATCCGACGTTAAAAAGTTATGTTTCTGTTTTTGTCAATTATCCGTTTTTAAAATATTTATGGAACAGTACAGTTATCGCGACAATTACAACGGTATATACCGTATTTGTGGCAGCGTTTGCGGCGTATGCGATTGCCCGTTTAGATTTTAAAGGAAAGTCAGTTATTCTCGGCATTGTGTTATCGGTATCTATGTTTCCGCAAATCGCAACAATTTCACCAATTTATATGTTTGTGAAAAAGTTTGAGTTAACGAATAGTTATTTAGGATTAATTATTCCGTATACAACATTCGCGTTGCCGCTTTCTATTTGGTTGTTAGTGACGTTTTTCCGTAAAATTCCGTTTGATTTAGAAGAAGCGGCAAAAATGGACGGAGCCACACCGCTTCAAACGTATTTTAAAGTTATTTTGCCATTAGCAGTACCAGGTATTTTTACGACATCCATTCTTGTCTTTATTGCAGCATGGAACGAATTTTTATTCGCTTTAACCATTAACACAGCGGAAAATTATAAAACGGTGCCAGTCGGTATTGCGATGTTCCAAGGGCAATATACGATTCCATGGGGTGAGATTTCAGCTGCGACCGTTATCGTTACTATTCCGCTCGTCATTATGGTATTATTATTCCAACGTCGCATCGTATCTGGTTTAACGTCTGGTTCAGTGAAAGAATAATGGAGAGGAGAAAAGAGAATGGAATCGATTTCAAAAACGAAACAATGGTGGAAAGAAGCGGTCGTGTATCAAATTTATCCGCGCAGTTTTAAAGATTCGAACGGGGATGGGATTGGCGATTTACGCGGTATTATCGAAAAGTTAGATTATTTACAAGAGCTTGGCGTCGATGTCGTTTGGTTATCGCCTGTATATAAGTCGCCAAACGACGATAACGGCTATGACATTAGCGACTACCAAGATATTATGGACGAATTTGGGACGCTTGCTGATTGGGATGAGCTTCTTTCCCAAATGCATGCACGCGGCATGAAGTTAGTAATGGATTTAGTTGTCAACCATACGTCTGATGAGCATCATTGGTTTATCGAGTCGCGTAAGTCGAAAGATAATCCGTATCGCGACTATTACATTTGGCGTGCAGGAAAAGACGGAAAAGAGCCAAACAATTGGCAATCGTTTTTCAGCGGTTCAGCATGGCAGTACGACGAAGCGACTGGAGAATATTATTTACATTTATTTTCGAAAAAACAGCCGGATTTAAACTGGGAAAATGAAAAGGTGCGCGAAGCAATTTTCAACATGATGACATGGTGGTTAGACCGTGGCATTGATGGATTTCGCATGGATGTGATTAATTTATTGTCAAAAGTCGAGGGATTGCCAGATGCCCCGGTGACGAATCCGAATGACCGCTATCAATGGGGCGGGCAATATTTTGTCAACGGTCCAAAATTAATGGACTATTTGCGTGAAATGAAAGAAAAAGTGTTAAGCAAATACGACATTATGACAGTCGGTGAAACACCGATGGTGACGACGGATGATGCGATTCAATTTACAAACGAGCAAGACGGCGTCATGAATATGCTATTTCAATTTGAGCATATGGACGTTGACTCAAAACCGGGGAGTCATCTTGGAAAATGGGACATTCAGCCATGGAAGTTGACTGATTTGAAAAAAATTATGAGCAAATGGCAAGTTGAGTTGCATGGAAAAGGGTGGAACTCTCTTTACTTAGAAAATCACGATCAGCCGCGGTCTGTTTCGCGTTTTGGTGATGACAAAACGTATCGTGTGGAAAGCGCAAAAATGTTAGCCACATGGCTACATATGATGCAAGGAACGCCATACATTTATCAAGGGCAAGAAATTGGAATGACGAACGTTGCTTTCCCGTCGATCGAATATTATCGCGATGTGGAAACGATTAACTTATGGAACGATGTTGTCGTCAATAAAGGGGAAGACCCAGACAAAATTTTAAAAGCAATTCATTATCGTGGTCGCGACAATGCGCGCACACCGATGCAATGGGATGCGACACAACATGCAGGATTTACGACAGGCACCCCATGGATTGATGTAAATCCGAATTATCGCGACATTAACGTTGAACAAGCGTTAAAAGATGAAAACTCGGTATTTCATTATTATAAAAAGCTCATTCGTCTTCGAAAAGAGCATCCAATTATCGTGTACGGTTCATACGAGTTATTGCTTGAAGATGATGAACAAATTTATGCATACGTGCGCAAGTTCAACAATGAACAGTTGCTTGTCATCACAAACTTTAGCAGCGAGCAACCGACATTTACATTGCCAGCACACATCACGTTTACGGAAAAACAATTGCTCATCAGCAACTATGCAGTTGATGAAAATGAATCCATTGACACGATCGTGCTAAAACCGTATGAAGCACGTGTATATAAGTTAAAGTAAAAAGCAGCCTGCGTGGCTGCTTTTTACTTTAACAAGTGACGTTTAAACATTGAACGCAAACATTGCCATAACATTCATGTTGCTCTTCCATTTCTTTCCCACACTCGCAACATGTTTTTGGTGGTAACTTTTTATAAAATTCAGACATTTTTTCTAACATAACTCCCCATCCCCTTCGTTTTTGTTAATCTCATTGTATTATAACAGATATACATTTGTCAATAGTTGTTTTATAACATTTGTGATATGTGAAATGAAGACGAAAATTTGGTATTGTGTAGTTGTACACATTTTCAATAGAAAGGGTGAATACATATGAAAGTGACAGTAATCGGTTATTGGGGAGCATTTCCGAAAAAAAATGAAGCAACGTCATGTTATTTATTTGAACACGACGGGTTTCGTCTGTTAGTCGATTGCGGAAGCGGAGCGTTAGCGCAGCTACAAAACGTCATTGATATTGAACAACTTGATGCGGTGATCATATCGCATTATCATCACGATCACGTGGCAGATATCGGCCCGCTTCAATATGCCCGACTTATTAAGAAAAATTTAGGCGCACATTTGCCTGAGCTTCCTATTTATGGACATTCATTTGATCGGGATGGATTCGCACGCCTTGCTCACAAAGGAGTGACAAAAGCGGTGGCATATGATCCGAACGAGACGATTCACATCGGTCCGTTTACGATTTCGTTTATGCAAACTGAACACCCGGCGATTTGTTATGCGATGCGCATAGAAGCAGGAGGAAAAACGGTTGTGTATACAGCGGATTCGAGCTATTTACCGCAGTTTGTTCCTTTTGCGAAACATGCCCATTTGCTCATTTGTGAATGCAACTTTTACGCAGGACAAAACGCCAAACAGGCAGGACATATGACGAGCGAAGAAGCGGCAACGATCGCGCGCGACGCTGGTGTTAAAACATTGCTACTAACGCACTTGCCTCATTTCGGTAACGTTGAACAACTTGTCGACGAAGCAAAAACGATTTTCCATGGCGATGTCCAACTAGCAACAACAAGATGGACGTGGGAAGGTTAGTAACTGTTAAAATATTTTTGTGAAAATCAATAAAACTCTATATACAATTTATAAAAAATTACAAGGCAAAAGAGCCAATAAAGCCAAGAGAATGGTTAAGGAGCTGACCGGAAGTGATTAAAACATATAAGGTTATGCTACTTCCGAATAACAAACAAAAAACAAAATTAGTTGAGTGTGCGGGTGTTGCCAGATGGGCGTACAATTTTGCATTGGCACAACAACAAGAAAATCATAAACAAGGCGGTAAATTTTTAAATGATGGTGAATTAAGAAAAAGATTAACGCAGCTCAAACAAACGAAAGAATATAGTTGGCTCAACAATTATTCCAACAACATCACAAAACAAGCAATAAAAGATGCGTGTCAAGCCTACAAAAACTTTTTTGCAGGACGGGCGAAGTGTCCAAAATTTAAAACGAAGAAACGAACACGCCCAAGTTTTTATCAAGACACCGCAAAAATCAAAATCACCGACACGCATGTGAAACTAGAGAAACTGACGCCTTCCAAAAAGAAAAATAGACAGAAGCTCAATTGGATTCGTTTGGCGGAGCGAGGACGTATTCCGCACGGAAAACATGTAACATACGTCAATCCACGCATCGTGTTTGACGGAATACATTGGTTTTTAACGGTCGGTGTAGAAGAAGCGGAAGTAAAACATGAAACGTACAACGAGGGCATCGGCATTGATTTAGGGGTAAAGTCGTTAGCTACCGTCAGCAATGGCATGACGTTTCCAAACATCAACCAAACACCGAAAGTAAAAAAGCTGGAAAAGTCAATGAAGCGCATGCAAAGACGAATATCACGAAAGTACGAAATGAATAAAACGAAAACAGAAGGAGGTGAATTCCGTTACAGAAAAACGGAAAACATCAAGAAAATTGAATTCCTTGTTTTGAAAAAACGCCGAAGGCTGAAAAATATGCAGCTTAACCATACTCACCACATCACAGCGACGTTGGTGAAAGCCAAGCCAGCGTATGTCGTGATGGAAGACTTGAACACAAGTGGCATGTTAAAAAATCGGAAGCTATCGAAAGCGATTCAACAACAAACATTCCACGAGTTCAAGCGGCAAATGACGTACAAATGTGCATGGCATGGTATCGAGTTGATCGTCGTAGATCGCTTTTATCCGTCAAGCAAAAAGTGCAGCCGTTGCGGTCATGTGAAAGACCACCTTTCTTTATCGGAACGGACGTACCGTTGTGAGGCGTGTGGGATAGAAATCGATCGCGATTTGAATGCAAGCATCAACTTGAAACAATATGCCGAATCCATGATGTGACATGACTATGTACCCATACGTTAGTGGGGAAGTGAAGCCTTCGGAGCGCCGAGCAAACGAGAGTAGCTTCGGCGAAATCGGGCGCGATGAACAAGGAAGGAAACGTAAACTTTATAAATAATCAATAGATTATTTATAAAGTTTTGTAAGTTTTCTGTAACGGATAAGTGATTGGCTATCTCTCTTTTTAGGTGATTCAAATGACGTGGTGGCAATATGGAATAGTTAGCTATATAGTTATTTTTTGTTGGTTTTTGTTTTCTTCCTATGTTACTCATCGCTGGACATCAAAACAAGAGTGTAAACCTTCGCATCGCGTTTTACTTAAACGTGACAGCATTCAAACGCTTGTTTTGACCACTATACTTGTTATTTTATACTTTTTTGATATTAAATTTCCTTTTATAGAGTAAATGGAGATGATGGGGCTAATCTCAAAACATGTTTACAGTTTGGGATTAGCCTTTTTCAGTTAGATTCTTTGTTGTATTTGTTATAATACAGAATAAAAATTTTGAAAATTTTTTGAACAGGTGCTTGACGATAGATTGAAAAGTAGAGATAATATGGGTGTGTTAGAATTTTCTTAAAATTTAGTAACACGTGTTAGGAGGTGGGTGTTAAAATAAAATGATAACGCTTACAAATTAAAGGGGGTATTTGTTTGATTGTGTTTTACCTCATCTTAGGGATTACGATCGTGAGCTTGTATGTTGCTTTTCGCAAGCAAAAACCTTTCTTTTTACTCATTCCATTCTTGTCAGTCTTCGCTTACTTTTTATTTGAAGTCATAACGTTCCCAGCTCCATTTTTTGAAACGGTCAAATTTATTTTTAACTTGGGGGTGTGTTTGTTTGAAACAAATTGATAAAAAAGTAGCTGATTCGTACTTTCGTGAACGTGTGCGATTAATTGTTATTTTCTTGATTATTTGGTTTATTGTTTCATTCGGTGTTGTCATGTTTGCAGAGTCGTTTAAAGCCATGACATTCAACGGTTTTCCGTTCCATTATTTTATGGGGGCACAAGGTGCAGTAGTCACGTTCATTATTTTGTTGTTTATTAACGCAAAAGTAAGCGACAGCATCGATAAAAAATACGGCATTAGCGAAGAGAAAAATGAACAATTAAGCGCTGGAAAAGCGCTCGATCATTAAGAGAACAAAGGGGAAGGGGGAGCATCATGGATACACAATTTCTCGTGTCTTTATCCATTATTATTGCGTCATTTGCATTATATATTGGGATTGCCATTTATAACAAAGCGAAAGAAACTTCTGATTTCTATGTCGCAGGTCGCGGTATTTCGCCGTTTTCAAACGGAATGGCGATCGCAGCAGATTGGATGAGCGCAGCGTCATTTATCGGTATGGCCGGTACGATTATGTTGTTAGGGTATGACGGTCTTGCATATATTATGGGGTGGACGGGCGGTTATTTGTTGCTGACATTTTTACTTGCTCCACAACTTCGGAAATACGGTCGTTATACAGTACCAGAGTTTATTGGCGACCGTTTTGAAAGTCATACGGCTCGTGTAATTGCAGCTCTCTGTACGATCATCATCTCATTCGTTTACTCGATCGGTCAGCTTTCTGGTTCAGGAGTTGTTATTGGACGTTTGCTTGAAGTAGACGCAAAAGTCGGTACGATGATTGGTGTTGTGTTAATTGCGTTTTATGCAGCGTTTGGTGGTATGAAAGGAATCACATGGACGCAAGTTGCGCAATACGTTATTTTAATCATCGCATACTTAATTCCGGTCGTTTTCATGTCGCTCCAGTTGACAGGAAACCCGATTCCGTGGCTTTCTTACGGAAAAATTGTTGGTCAGTTTCAAGAGTTAGATCAGCAATTAGGTATTTCACAGTATGCAGAACCATTTTTGAAAGGTAGTAAGTGGCAGTTCCTTGCACTTATGTTTACATTAATGGCTGGCACAGCTGGTCTTCCGCACGTCATCGTTCGCTTTTATACGGTATCAACGATGAAAGCGGCACGTTGGTCAGGTGCATGGGCACTTTTATTTATCGGTTTACTTTATTTATCAGCACCTGCGTATGCAGCGTTTTCACGTTTCATTTTAATTAAAAATGTTGTCGGTCAAAAAATTAGCGAATTGCCAGCTTGGACAGAGAAATGGATTAACACAGGAAAATTGCAAATTGCTGATGCGAATGGCGACGGTATTTTACAATGGCAAGAGATGGTCATTAGCAACGACATTGTCGTTATGGCAACACCAGAAATTGCAAACCTTGGCATGTTCGTTATCGGCTTAGTAGCAGCAGGAGCGATGGCAGCAGCGTTATCGACAGCAGGTGGCTTAATGATTGCTATTTCGTCATCGTTTGCTCATGACATTTACTATCGCATTTTACGTCCAAATGCATCAGAGCAAAATCGTTTGCTCGTTGCGCGCATTTCAATCGTTGCTGCTACGGTATTAGCTGGTTTAGTCGCTTTAAACCCACCGGGCGTAATTACGCAAATTGTTGCATGGGCGTTTGCTATTGCAGCAAGCACATTCTTCCCAGCACTTGTACTTGGTGTGTGGTGGAAACGTTCGAACGCTGCAGGGGCCATTGCAGGTATGATTGTCGGTTTAGCCGTTTCGTTGGGCTACATTTTAGCAGCGAAGTATGGTGGTTTTTCCATTGCGGGTATTGTTGATACAGGTGCAGGGGTATTTGGTGCGGTTGCAGCCATGTTAGCAAATATCGTCGTTTCGTTAATGACAAAAGAGCCTTCGCAATCTGTACAAGAAGAAGTATATGACCTTCGTTATCCAGAGCAAATGACATATAAAGACGGTCAAGTGTGGATGAGATAATACGTTCGGCATCTGTGTACACAGATGCCGTTTTTATAAGGGAGGGGATAGAGATGCATCCACTATTTAGCAGTTTATCACATGAAGAAATTGATCGACTCGTTGCTCAATGTGAACAAAAAACGTTTGAAAAAGACGATACGATTTTAGGGAAAAATGAGCAACGTAAAGGACTCGTCTTGTTGTTAAATGGGGTGGCGGAAGTATATGTCGAGCATGAAGGATATGATGAAGTGCTCGAAGTTGTGCAAAAAGGGGGACTAATCGGTTTTTCAAGCTTAGCCGATTTTTTAGGTGCATCCAAAGGAGGCAAAGAAGAGCTTGTCGCGGTCAGGGCAGCGGAACGATGCGAAGTGTTAATTATTCCGTTTTCTGTTTTATCGCGGTTGTGGGATGATCCGAACGTGCATGATTATTTGCTTACACAGGCATGTGTCCGTTTAAAAGATGTGTATGTGTCGCTTGCAGAACAAATTAAGCAGGCGCGGAAATTTGGTGATTCTACATCGTTTGTTGTTCCCGTACAAGATTTAATGGTTCGTGATGTCATCACTTTACCGCCTACCGCAACGGTACAAGAAGCAGCAAAAAAAATGGCGGCAACTCATATTAGTTCGATCATCGTGACAGATGAACAAAAGTTGTGTGGGATTTTAACGGAAACGGATCTCGTTGAACGAGTGCTCGGACAGTCTCTTCCGTATGATACGGTCGTTGAACGAGTGATGACGAAGAACGTCGCAACGATTTCACGATTTGCGTATTATTACGATGCACTTGCGATGATGATTGAACGTGGGGTAAAACATTTACCGGTTGTAGATGATGGAAAAGTGCAAGGAATTGTGACGTTTTCCGATTTAATGAGGAAGAAAAACGCAAGTATGATGCGTACGATTCAACAAATCGACCATGCTGATGAACAAACGTTGCCGAAAATGAAAACAGCCATTTACGATTTACTAGCGACAATGTTGCGCGATCAAGTGCCGATTTCTCAATGTTTAAATATGATTACGAAACTATATGATCGGCTCGTCTTACGTTGTATGGCGTTAGCGCTAAACGAAGTAGGGTCGCCGCCATGTCGCTTTGCTTTTTATTTAATGGGATCAGGTGGACGGAGAGAGCAATTTTTATTGACTGATCAAGACCATTTTCTCGTGTATGAAAGTGACGAACACGCATCGTATTTTGCGGAGCTCGGTGAGTCGATTGTACGTGTCATGGAGAAAGCTGGATATGAGCGGTGTAAAGGGAAAATGATGGCGAGCGAACGAGCGTGGCGCGGTTCGCTAGAGACGTGGAAAGACCGATTGCGTGAATGGATGATTCACGCGACAAATGACAATTTGTTGTTAGCGCAAAACTTTTTTTCGTATCGGTTTATATATGGGGACATCGATTTGCACCGTACGTTTGAACAACAAATTCGCGAGCAGTTAAATCGGGCAAAAATTTTCTTTTTTCGGCTTGTTGAGATGGAAAGGCAAAATGAAATTCCAACGCTTGATCGTCCGATTCGTTCGATTTTTGGACTTGAACGGAAAACGATTGATATGAAAAAAGAAGTGCTATTTCCTTACCACCATAGCGTGCAAATTTTAGGATTAATTCATGGGATTGTATGCGGTACACCGTTCGAGCGAATCGAGAAGCTAAAAGAAAAAAAAGTGTTGTCCCCATCGTTTGCGAAAGATGTACAGAAAGCGGCGGAAAACGTGTTATCCATTTACATTCGTCATAAATGGAATCATTATAAAGCGAATAAACAATCATCGTCTGTCTTGTCGTTTACAACGATGACAACGCGTGAAAAAGATGAACTTATTTTAAGCTTAAAAACGTTAAAGCAACTGCAAACACAATTATTTTCTCATTTTTGAGGGGGATGATGATGTTTTTTTTACGAAAGGCGATGGACTATAAGTTAAACGATAACATCCCATTGTCGACGCCGATCGATGACGTTGTTTTTACAGTTTTTGATACAGAAACGACGGGATTTAATGTGGCAACAGTAGATCGATTAATTGAAATTGGTGCGGTGCAAGTAAAAGGAACGACCGTGCTGGAAGACGAAACGTTTCATACGTATGTGAATCCAGATCGCGACATTCCGCCAGTTATTGTTGAACTAACGAATATTACTGAGGAAAAAGTAAAACATGCCCCTACAGCAATTGGAGCATTGCAGCAATTTTTCCAGTTTGTTGAACAAAAACAAAGTGTATGCTTTGTCGGTCACTACATTTCGTTTGACTTATTTGTTATGAAGCACGAATTGCGCCGTGAAAAAATAAAATTTCGCAAGCCGACGTTTATTGATACGCTCGATTTAATTGGTTTTATCGCACCGTCGTACGATATGCGCGATTTAGAGCGATATGCACAAGCGTTCGGCACGCGCATGTACGAACGACATTCCGCGATTGGTGATGCGCTTACGACCGCGTATTTATTCGTGGAGCTATTAGAACAATTCCGCCTGCGTGGTTATCAAACATGGGGAGAACTGTTGCGGGCAACAGATAGCCAAATGCGCTCACTGTCGTTTTGAGGGGGGTCCCCTTTTTTTATTTTATGGTAAAATATGAATGATAGAGGGATGATTAAAATGTTGCGGCAACATACTGCCCACCTGTACAACGAGCGGTTTTAACGGAGATGAATTAAGCAAGATGGCAAGCGGATGCTTTTATGGTAGTGATTTTTGAAAATACAATTGGTATCCTGCTTGCCTGTTTTTTTATTTTAAAATATAATACATTTAGAATTTTTTTAATTTTAAAATGAATGATCATTCATTCACTAAAGGGGTGGGGAAGATGAATTTAGTTTCACGGTTACAGCAAATTGCATCGCAAAAGCCGGAAAAGGAGGCGTATGTGTTTGAACAGACGTCTGCAACGTACGGTGAATTAAACGGTGCGATTATGAAATTTGCGAGCGGGCTAGCAAAGCTCGGGGTAAACAAAGGGGATCATGTGGCACTTTTATTAGGCAATTCACCTTATTTTATCGTCAGTTTGTATGGCGCGATGCGCGCGGGGGCGACAGTTATTCCAATTAACCCAATCTATACACCTGATGAAATTCATTACATTTTAACAAACGGCGATGTGAAAGTTGTCATTGCGCTTGACCTAGTCATTCCGACGCTGATGAAGCTTGATGGGCGCCTGCCAAATGTCGAGCACATCATTATTTGCGAAACGCCGCAAGGAAAAGAACAAGGCATTGTTGTGCCAGAAAAAATGAAATCGTTTACAAATGTGCTTGCGATAGGTGATGTTCCGTTTGTTGGTCCAGCCCTTGACGATGATGATGTCGCGGTCATTTTATATACATCAGGGACGACTGGAAAACCGAAAGGAGCGATGTTGACGCATAAAAATTTATACAGCAACGCCCAAGATGTCGCGGATTACTTAAAAATGAATGAAGATGACCGAGTGATTGCGACGTTGCCAATGTTTCATGTATTTTGCTTAACGGTTGCGCTCAATGCGCCGCTCATGAACGGTGGAACGGTGCTTATTCTTCCAAAATTTAGTCCGGCAGAAGTGTTTAAAGTGGCACGTGAACAAAAAGCGACCGTTTTTGCGGGTGTGCCGACGATGTATAACTTTTTATATCAATATCCAGAAGGCAAGGCAGAAGATTTCGCGCACATTCGTCTATGTATTTCAGGCGGTGCATCAATGCCTGTTGCGTTATTGAAAAACTTTGAGAAAAAATTTCAAGTGATCGTTTCTGAAGGGTACGGTTTATCGGAAGCGTCGCCGGTGACATGCTTTAATCCGCTCGATCGTCCGCGCAAACCGGGATCCATTGGGACGAGCATTGTACATGTCGAAAATAAAATTGTCAATGAATTAGGAGAAGAAGTGCCTGTTGGGGAAGTAGGGGAACTGATCGTGCGCGGTCCGAACGTCATAAAAGGATATTATAATATGCCAGAAGAGACAGCGCATACGATTCGGGATGGATGGTTATATACAGGTGACTTAGCGAAAATGGATGAAGAAGGGTATTTTTACATTGTCGATCGGAAAAAAGATATGATTATTGTCGGAGGATATAACGTATATCCGCGTGAAGTAGAAGAAGTGCTTTACAGCCATCCAGATGTCGTGGAAGCGGCAGTGATCGGTGTACCGGATCCGAATTTTGGCGAAGCGGTCAAATGTTTTGTCGTAAGCAAAAATAAACAACTAACCGAACAACAGCTCATCGCTTATTGCAGCGAGCATTTAGCGAAATATAAAGTGCCAAGTTCAATTGAATTTTTAGAAGAGTTGCCAAAAAATACAACTGGAAAAATTTTAAGACGCGCGTTAAAAGAACAAGTCATCTCTCAAAGCGGTGCGATGTAAGCACCGTTTTTTATTTATTTTTTAGAATTTACTTGATATTTAGAAAATATATTTGTATAATTTAACGCATAAAAGCGAAACAGCGAAAAAGTGAGGGGGATAAAAATGAAATGGTTGAATATGTGTGGAGCATTGTTGCTTGCAGGAAGCGTGCTTGCAGGATGCTCTGGGGAGAAAACGTCGAAAGAAACGAGTGGGGAGAAAACATATAAAGTTGGCGTGACACAAATTGTTGAACACCCATCGCTTGATGCGGCGTTTAACGGATTTAAAAAGGGGCTTGAAGATAAAGGATTAAAAGTAGAATACGATGTGCAAATTGCGCAAGGAGATATGAACAATAACCAAACGATCGCCAACAACTTTGTTGCAGATGGCGTTGATTTAATCTTCGCTAATTCGACACCGAGCGCGCTTGGCGCATTAAATGCAACAAAAGATATTCCGATCGTCTTTACTTCTGTGACGGATCCGGTTGGAGCGAAACTTGTGCAGTCGATGGAAAATCCGGGTGGGAATGTGACAGGGACGACGGATACACATCCAGATGCGATCCCGAAAACGGTGCAATTTATTGATCAATTTATAGATGGCAATCGCGTCGGTATGATTTATAACGCAGGGGAGCAAAACTCCGTTGCCCAAATTGATGCGGTGAAAAAAGCGATGGAAGGGACAGAATTAACGATCGTACCTGTGTCGGTGTCGACGTCAGCGGAAGTGAAGCAAGCAGCTGAATCGTTAGTTGGCAAAGTGGATTGTTTTTACGTCATTACGGATAACACGGTTGTTTCTGCGCTTGAGTCGGTCATTCAAGTGGCAAACGACCGAGACATTCCGCTTTTTGTTGGAGAGTTAGATTCTGTGAAACGCGGCGGCTTTGCGGCGTACGGTTTTGACTACTATGATATCGGCTATGAAGCGGGTTTGATGGCGGCGGACATTTTAGAGGGAAAGAAAAAGCCAGCTGAACTTCCAGTACAATATCCGCAAAAGTTGAAGCTTGTCATCAACAAAAAAGCAGCGGAAGAGATGGGTGTCACATGGCGTGGTGAATGGGATAGCATGGCGGAATTTATCGAATAACGCAAAGGATGGATCGTATGATTACAGCATTGTTTAGTTCCGTAGAAGCAGGATTGTTATACGCGCTCATGGCGCTCGGTGTGTATATATCATTTCGCATTTTAGACTTTCCTGATTTGACGGTAGACGGAAGTTTTGTGACGGGAGCGGCTGTTGCTTCCGTCCTCATTGTCGGTGGTGTCAATCCGTTTATCGCCTCGCTTGCGGCGCTTGGCGCTGGCTTTTTAGCAGGGTGTATGACAGGGCTTTTGCATACGAAGGGGAAAATTAATCCGCTATTGTCAGGCATTTTAATGATGATTGCTTTATATTCGGTCAATTTGCGCATTATGGATAAACCGAACGTTCCGCTTTTACAACAAGAAACAGTTGTGACGATAATCACGAAAGCGTTTCAACGTTTCGATCAAGCTTTAGCAACAATCATTCCTTTTGTTCCGAAAACATGGGCGATTATCGTCTTCGGTGTGCTGTTAGTTGGGTTGGTGAAAATCATTATTGACTTATTTTTAAAAACGGAAGTCGGTTTGGCGCTTCGGGCAGTTGGCGACAATAAAAAAATGATTGCTAGTTTTTCAGGCAATACAGATCGTTTAACGATTATCGGGCTTGGTTTGTCGAATGCGCTTGTCGCATTTTCAGGGGCGTTAATTGCGCAATATAGCGGCTTTAGCGATATTGGCATGGGCATCGGAATGATCGTGATCGGTTTAGCATCAGTCATTATTGGGGAAGCACTGTTTGGGGCAAAAACGATTGTGCGCGCGACGCTTGCGGTCATTTTAGGAGCGATCGTATATCGCATAGTCATTACACTTGCGTTGCGTGTCCAATTTTTAGAAACGGGTGATGTAAAGCTCATTACTGCTTTGATCGTCATTTTAGCGCTTGTCGTTCCGCAAATGATCGCAGCGCGTGCGGAAAAACAGCGAAAAGCGAGAAAGCGAGGTGCAGCCGTTGCTTCAACTCAAGCAGATTACGAAAGTGTTTAACGAAGGAACGCTCGATGAAAAAGTGGCGCTAAAACACATTGAGCTGTCGCTTCAGTCGGGTGATTTTGTCACAATTATTGGCAGCAACGGGGCAGGAAAATCAACGCTCATGAACATTATTTCAGGGCGACTTGCGCCAGATACAGGGGAAGTAGTCATTGATGGAAAAAATGTGACAACGATGAGTGAACATGACCGTGCGCGTTATATCGGGCGTGTTTTTCAAGATCCGATGGCGGGAACGGCACCAAATATGACGGTTGAAGAAAATTTAGCGATCGCTTATAACCGAACGGTTAGACGGACGCTACAGTTCGGGGTAACGAAAAAACGGCGCGAATTTTTTAAAGAAACGCTTGCTACGCTTCAGCTTGGATTAGAAAATCGTCTGCACGCCAAAGTCGGCTTATTATCTGGTGGAGAACGGCAAGCGTTGTCGCTGTTAATGGCGACGTTTACGAAGCCGCATGTTCTCCTTCTTGACGAGCATACGGCAGCGTTAGACCCTGCACGTGCCCAGCTCATTACAAATTTAACGAAACAAATTGTTGAACAATATCGTTTAACGACGTTAATGGTGACACATAATATGGAGCAAGCCGTTCAATTAGGCAATCGGCTTATTATGATGGACGGTGGACAAATCATTTTTGAAGCGAGTGGAGAAGAAAAGAAAAAGCTCACTGTCGAAGCGTTGCTTCAAGAGTTTCAGCGCATTCGCGGCAGTCAATTTGCCAGTGATCGCGCGGTGCTCGTATAAAAAATCCCCGAGTTACATCGGGGATTTTAATGTGTTAACCATTTGTCGTAATGATACGATCGTGTTTGGCAGTTGTTCGAGCGATACTGGGCGGCTAAAATAAAAACCTTGCAGTTGCTCACACTGTTTTTCAATTAAAAATTGCGCTTGTTGTTTCGTCTCGACTCCTTCGGCAGTTACAGTTAACTGTAAATTGTGCGCTAGAGAAATAATGGCACTTACAATTTCTTTGCTTTTTTCATTGTTTACGATGTTTCGAATAAATGAGCGGTCAATTTTCACTTCGTCGATTGGGAAGCGATTTAAATATTCAAGCGATGAGTAGCTGACGCCAAAGTCGTCTACCGCAATCGAAAAGCCGAGTTGTTTTAACTGTTCTAACGTTTTTGCGACGTGTTCAGGATTTTTAATAATCGTCGTTTCGGTAATTTCGAAAATAAAGCATGATGCATCGCACTGTTCTTCTTGTACAATATGTTGAATATCTTCCACGAGATGTTCGTCTAAAAATTGTTTTGCGGATAAGTTGATAGCGACTTTCATACATCCTACTGCACTTTGACGCAAAAATGCAAGATCGCGACATGCTTGACGTAACACCCATTTTCCGATGTCGTAAATGACGTTCGTTTCTTCCGCCATAGGAATAAATTCAGCTGGGCTGACCAATCCAAACTGCGGATGTTTCCAACGGACGAGAGCTTCTACACTAAACGAGCACGCATGGAAATTTACTTTCGGTTGATAAAGTAAGAAAAGCTCTTCGTTTTCTACAGCTGATGAAAGGGCGTTTTCAAGCTGAATTTTTCGGGTAAAAGCGTTTGACATATGCGGCTCGTATGGCTTAATAATATTTGTTCCTTCCATTTTCGCGAAATATAATGCTTTTTCGGCATTATTGATAAGTGTTTCTGCGCATAATTGAGCGTCGAATGCGTAGCTAATGCCAATATGAACGCCGATTCGAATCGATTGATCGCCGATGGTGTAAGGTTCTTGGAGTGTTTCTTTTATCGTATGCGCAAGCTGTTTCACTTCATCCTGTCTTTCATACGAAAGAGCAATCGCAAATTCATCGCTACTGATTTGCGTCCATAGCGCTTTAGTATCGACCGCTTTGCTAAGACGGAGACTCATTTGTTTTAATAAATCATTGCCGTTTTCATATCCGAGAAAGCTATTAATAAATTTAAATTGGTATACGTCAATTAAAAGGACAGCGACCCCTTCATGTGTAAAAAGAAGATCGGTTAGCTTTTCGACAAAATGGTTTCTATCTATATATGTTTCATCTTTTTCACTTGCGGCAATCGGTTCGATTGGTTTCATGAGCATCAATTCAGTCCGTTCTTTCTCGTATGGAAATGGGAGTACGTCGATTTGCACGGGGATTGTTTCGCCATTTATTGCTGTGATCGTCGGTTGTTGGACTGTGTTGATCCATTGTTGAATCGGCTTGTTTTTTAAATCGTCAAGCGTCGCTGCTTTAAATATATGAAGGGCAACGGAATTGGCGTATGTGATTTTATCGTCTGTACAAATGATAATCGCGTCAGGAAATGCTTCAACAATGTGACGATGCAACTTTTCGCTTTGTTTTAATTGCTTTTGTGTTTGAATGAGATCTGTAATATTTAACAGACTAGCAAAACCTGCGATAATGTTTCCGTTTTTGTCTAAAAGCGGAGAAGCATTGACGGAAACGTATATGTTGTCATTGTTTTGCGCCTTCATCGTTAAACGAATGGCATGTAACGGTTTTCCTTCACTTAGTCGCGCCAATGTTTGTTCAATATTTTCTTTATACGCTGGGATGATTTCGGAAAGTGTTTTTCCGATAATTTCTTCTTTCTGTAATCCGAATAAATGTTCTACTTCTTTATTCACGCGAATGATTCGTCCGAATAAATCAAATAAAATAAATGCTTCTTGTGAATGGGTAAATAAAGAATCAATTAATTGTTGTGCTTCTTCTAACTGCTCTTCTTTTTGCAACATATCGGTAATTTCGCGCGTGCATGAAACAATGTGTGTGACGTCGCCGTTTTCATTTAAAATCGGAATTAACGTAGACTCCGCAAAACGCATTCCTTCTACGTTCATGCGAGCGCGAAAGGTAACGAGCGATTTTGTTTTCCATGCTTTTGTATATTGTTCATTTAAAAGATTCGCAACGTGGTGATCATATATATGTTCGATGCATTTTCCGATATCTTGTTCCGTTAAACTCGCTAAATGGAGAGCAGCTGGACTGACACGTTCATATCGAAACCGTGGTCCTTCTTCCACTTTCATTAAAAAAACGATATCAAACAATTGATCCATGACGTTAAACAAAAGATGTTCATTTGTAAGCAGGGCATGTGGTATATGTATATGTTTTTCCACTCCAAGCTCCTCCTTAAAGAAAAATAGAATATATGTCTATTATTGTCGAAACATGTTGATTTTTCAACATATAAAATGAGGATGAATATTTTAAATAAATTGTATCATAATATTCAAATTTACCTCCTTTTATTACATACTTATTTTATTTATGATAAATACATATATGAAAAATTATCGGCGAGGGGGAAAAGTTATGAGAAGTATTAGGGGAAAGCTACTGTTGGTCATTATGCCAATTGTCATTATTTCTTTATTTTTAGTGGCATATTTAAACCATCAAAAAGCAAAACAGTTTTTAGAGGATCAATTTGAACAAACAGCGAAAGTGGAGCTTGGACGGCTGCAAACTGCGGTCGATCAATGGGTTACAGATCATAAAAAGTTAATTGAAGGATTAAGTAGTGAAGGAGGATGGAATGTTGTCGAACTACAACAAAATGAGGATCGGCTTAAGCATATACAAAAAATATGGTCAACATTTGAATTAATCGCAGTAGCTGATCGGACTGGAAAAGCGTATGCAGGCGGAAAGCAATTGGAGATTAGTGATCGCCCGTATTTTCAAGAAGCGTTACGTGGGAACATAGTTGTCTCAGATGTCATCGTTTCGCGAGCGACAGGGGAGAAAGTGATCGTCATTGCTTCACCGATTCGTGAAAAAGGCGAAATTACCGGCGTGCTTCTCGGCACAGTAAAAACAGAAGAAATCACAAATCTTGTTGTTGACGTTGAAATTGGAAAAACGGGATATGGCTATTTAATTCAACAAGATGGTGTACTGATTGCACATCCAAAGAAAGAATATGTATTAGAGAAAAATTTACTACAAGAAAAAAATGATAAGCTCGTTTCGTTATTAAGACATGCATTAGCTGGAAAAAAGGGAATGGGTATATATGAATTTGAAGGGGTAAAAAAATACGCCTTTTATGCACCGATTCAGTCGACGGGATGGGGGCTTGTGCTTACAGTGCCTGTTGACGAAGCGACAGAAAAGTTATATTATTTAGCGATTTTATCGTTTGTTACAGCGGGTGTTGTAATTTTATTTGCGGCTGTTGTCATTGTTTTATTTGCTTCCCGACTCGTTCGTCCATTGCAAAAGTTAAGTCAATTGACGAAAGAAGTAGCAAGCGGTGATTTAACGGTAATGATTGATCATCAAAGTAAAGATGAAGTTGGACAACTCGGGCAATATTTTCAACAAATGGTGCACCATATGCGCAATATGCTACAACAGTTGCATCATTCAGCTGAACAGCTTCGTCAATACTCGCAAATGTTTGTCGTTGCTAGCGATGAAACAAAACAAACAACGAATCAAGTGGCTGTGACGATGAGCGAAATGGCGCACGGTTCAACAGCGATTGCACATTCTGTTCAAGATGTAACAGAACGAGTGAATCGGATGATGAAAGAATTGCAACTTTTAATAGAAGATGCGGAAAATATGGAGAAAGCAGTAACTGAAGCTAAGCAAGTGTCATTGCAAGGAGAAATGATTCTCCAAACGATGAGTGAAACAATGATGTCAGCTACTAGACATTCAAGTGATGCAGTTGAAGCGATGAAACGATTAGGTGAACGCTCAAGGGAAGTGAGAGAAATCGTTAACGTTATTAGTCATATTACATCGCAAACGAATTTACTAGCATTAAATGCTTCTATTGAAGCGGCGCGGGCTGGCGAAGCAGGACGAGGATTTGCGGTTGTCGCTGGCGAGGTAAGAAAGCTAGCAGAAGAAACAGAGAAAGCAACAGATAAGATCGCTCAAATGATTCAGCAAACATATAACGACACCGAGCAAGCAATAGCTATTGTAACGGAAGGAAGTAAAGTAGCTAATCTTGCTTTTGAACGAGTGACTGAAGCAAAACAAGCATTTCAACACATTTCACAAAATTTAACGAACACAAGTGAACGAAGTGATCTTGTCATTGCACGCATTCATACAGTGCAAAACGATAGTAAAACAATTGCAGAACATATGCAAGATGTAGCAGCAGTTACGGAAGAAGCATCGGCAAGCATTGAAGAAGTAAGCGCAGCGACAGAACAACAAGCTGCAGCTGCCCACCAAATTTTTGATCAAGCAAAACAAGTAGAAGAGTTAGCTGATCAATTAACGGAGATGATGAATCAGTTTAAGTTAAAGTAAAAAAGGCTTGTTACAAGTCTTTTTTACTTTAACTTAATTGGCTATATTTTTGTAGTTGCACAACCCATTCGATACTCTGTTGGTAAATAGCCAATGTTTCTCGGGGAGAGATACGCAACGTGTTTGTCAAATCGCTTATTTTTTTTGTATCATTTGTTTCTAATGCAATGACAAGTTCGTATAAAAGTGAATAAATGCAAGAATGACCATTTAGTCCACGTTGAATTGTTTCATCAACGTGTAGTTCTTGTAATATTTCATGTAATGGGCGATGAAGTAATAAATGTAAAGACGAACAAATACCCATAAAAAATAACACGTCCTTTTCATCTCGTAAATGAATAAGTTCAGCTAGCTGTTCTAATGTTTTTGCACGAACGAGACTATTAATAATTACTTCGTTTTTAAATGGCTCATTAGGCTCTTGGAAAGCTAAAACGGTGAGCCAACTTTTTAAATGATTTGTTCCTAATAAAATCGCTGCATGTCGAATCGATTTGATTTTTGGTGTTGAAGATAAAAAAAATGAATTAACCGTTTTTAATAAGCGATATGTTAAAGAAGGATCATTTTCGATTGTTGCAACAACTTCCTCAAAATTTAATTCATTTTTGTTTAATTGTTTAATTAAAGAAAGACGAGATGTGTACGCGATTTTTGGCAAAGATTTTTCTTTTACTATCAATGGTCTGCTGAAAAAGTAGCCTTGAAAATAAGAAAAACCATCGTGAAATGCTTTTTCTAGTTGTTTCCTCGTTTCAATTTTTTCTGCGAGCAAGTGAATATTATACATATCAATGTACGGTTTGAATTGTTTATAATCATTTTGCTTCGAGAAATCAATTTTTATTATATCGATGTATGGAAAAAGAGAGATGTATTGATCGTAAAAAATAAAATCATCAAGAGCGATCATATATCCTTCTTCTTTTAGTTTCTTACAAATATCTAACAATTCCTTTGAATATGGGATGCTTTCTAAAATTTCAACAACGACTAAATTTTTTGGGAAATGAAAGGGCAATTGCTTTTTTAATAAAGTTTCCGTAAAGTTAACAAAACAACGCGCGCCATTCGTTAATTTTTCAATACCGATGTTCATAAAACTGTTGATTAGTACATCAATAGTCGCTTTGTCTCCATCAATTGCATCATAAAAATTTTTGTCTCCGTTCCGATATAGCAGCTCATATCCGATGACTTCATAATTTTTATTAAAAATTGGTTGTCTACCTACGTAAATGTCCATGTTTTATCACCTAATTTATAACAAATGGCTAAATTTTGCGATCAACTGCGAACGACGTCTTACTTCAAGTTTTTGAAAGACGTTATTAATGTGATTTTTAATTGTATGTTTGCTTAAAATGAGCTCCTTCGCAATCTCTTCGTTACTATACCCCTTTATTAATAGAAAAAAGACTTGTTTTTCCCGTTCGGATAGTTGTGCAATTTGATCTGCTAATAATTTTTCTTTATACTCTTTTGCAATAATTAGTCCAAATAAATCAATGAGACATTCAATATAATGATGTGCTTCATAGTGATAAGGGCGCGCAACAAATAGTAAAGATTTTACGCCCTTCAAATTGGTTTCGATCGGACAAACTTCCCATTGTGCAGCGCCATACTGCAATAATGTAGGCGTGGATATACGGAATGAATCTTCTCTAATTGTAGATTCATTTTTATAAAAAAAATATTTCACATCATCTGATAAATGGTGTGAGAAAATGATCGTCTCATTGATCATTAAAACAGTTGGTCGATTGATTTGTTGTTCAAAACAAGAGAGAGTTGATTTTAATAAGTTCGTACAGTTCAATGAACGTTTCTCCTTTCCATCCCAAGAAAAAAGCGATACGAAGTCGAAAGCTTCTTATCGCTAATATATCATATTAATTTCTTTTTTAGTTAATAAATGGGTGAAAATATGAACGATTTCTGCATCCCATTTCGTTCCGCTTCCCTCTTTTAAAATACGAATGGCTTCATGTTTACTTTTATTGTTTCGATACGGTCGAAATGACATCATTGCATCAAAAGCATCTGCGACAGAAATAATTTTAGCAAGTAAAGGAATCGAATTATCCTTTATTTGACTCGGGTATCCGGTTCCATCTATATATTCTTTATGATAGAGGACGGCATGTAATAAGTCTTTGTTTGTAGTTTGAAACATTGTTTTTGTCAAAAGGTAACTGATTATCGGGTATTGCTTTATGATTGAAAATTCATCTTTAGATAAAGGCTCTTTTTTTAATAAAATATAGTCAGGTATACCTATTTTTCCAATGTCGTGAAGAAGGGCAGCGTGATATAAACTATTCAACTCGTCATCTAATAAGCCAATATGTGCACCGATTTGCAAACAATAATTCGCAACGCGTCGTGAATGTTCAGCAATATATTTATGTTCATCGCTTTGTTTCTCTATTTCCGCCAGCAAAGATAGAGCGTATTTTGTTTTATCATTATATATGTTTAGCGTATGAACGAGTAAAGTCATCTCATCGATAAATATGTTTGCGATCGTTTTATCTCCTGTTTGTTGCCGAAGCCAATGAAACGTCTGCTTTATATATTTTGATGTAATATAACTTATTCCAATATAGAATGCTAAGAAAACGATGAAAAAAACAAAAGAAGCGAAAAAAAACGTCATGCTCATTTTATTTTGAATAAAAAAATGTTCGGTAAACGACATATACGTAAAGGTTATGCCAATTATTCCTATTCCGTAGTGGAACATTTTTTGTAAGTGTGATAAATGAACAAAATCTGTTGCCATCACGGCACTTTGATAACCGCGTTTAAAAAAATAACAAACATCATGTTCAATCACTTTTTGTAAAGAACGATAAGTAATGTGAAAGATGATCGGATGCCATAACGCGTATAAGCAAATTGCAACGATAAAATGCTCACTTGGCAGTTGAAATAAAAACAATAAGGAGATGAACACAAAAAAGCAAAGTGATGTAACACTTATTATTGTTAACGGTTGTTTTTTTAATACATATATGTATTTGTAAACACCATGCTCATTTTCTTCTTTTTTGAAACTTTTTAATTTTCTTATTTTCTTTTCAACAATAACGATAAACAAGGACAAGGCTACGAACCATGAGCATATGATATAAAAACTTTTTGAAACACCGATGTAGATGAGGACAAAGGAAACAATTGTATAACAACATATGACTAATGTATAAATGGTACGTTTTGCATAAGCATAAACGTCCATGAACTCACCGCCTTATTACAGCGAAAAAAATGAAGAAAGGTTTGTTCGTGTATATTATAGTTTCTTTTTAGGAATTTTTCAATAAAAAAATCCAAAAAAGAAACAAAACATGAAGGGAATGGTGAATGTGGATGATGTAAAAGGTGTCATCAGCAAAAGGATTAAGCAGCGGCTCAAGCAGTTGAATTTAAAACAAAAAGATTTAGTTGAACAAACAGGACAGTCGAAAAGTACAATCAATAAGATTGTGAATGGAACAGTTACCCCAAGGGTAGATTTGCTTATTCCAATTAGTCGCGCCCTCGATGTTTCAATAGACTGGTTAGTCGCAAATGAACGGATAGAGCAAACGGAGGATAAAAGTGAGGTAGAAGAGAAAATTATAAATATTTTGCGTCATGTTGATGAAACAAAAAAAATCCATATTTATTTCATTATTTCATATATTTTAATGATGCTTGACGAGAAAAGTACAGTGAAAAAAAAGTAGATCAGCCATTGGCTGATCTACAAGGTGAAGCGTTGAATTAGTTGTTGTAGTTTCATTGAAATATGAGCAAGTTGTTTTGAAGACTCATCTAGTTGTTTTGAAATGTTTGCTTGTTCGTCAATTGAGTTTGTCGCTTCTTGAATTTCTTGTTGAACATCTTTTGCTGTTTCTACAATATTTTCGATAGATGCGGTGACTTGTTCAACACCAGCCGACATTTGTTCTGTTGCTGCAGATATTTCTTGAATTTCTTCTGAAACAACATTTGTTTTTTGGACAATCCGTTCAAACGTTTGCGTCGTGCTTGCAATGACTGTGCTACCTTGCTTAATGTCGCCGGCACCTTGTTTTGTTACTTCGGCAACTTCCTCCACTTGATGTTGGACGTGTCCAATGAGATCACTTACTTGTTTTGCTGCTTCATCTGCTTGTTCGGCTAGTTTTCGAACTTCTTCGGCAACGACTGCAAATCCTTTTCCCGCTTCTCCTGCTCGGGCTGCTTCAATGGCGGCATTTAGAGCAAGCAAATTTGTTTGTGATGAAATCGCACTAATAGTTGCGACGATATGTCCAATTTGTTCAGAATATGATGTGAGACTATTCACTTGTTTGTTAATAAGAGCGAAAGATTGTTGAATTTGATTCATTTGCTTTACTGTTTGTTCAAGCTGCTCTTTTCCTTGTTTTGCTTCATCGGACATTTCTTTCGCTGAATCAGCTACTTCTGATGTCGACTCGGCTAGTTTTTGAACTCCAATTGCCATTTCTTCCATTGCCTTCATACTTTCAAACAATGCTTCAGTTTGTGACGTCGTTCGTTCCGTAATTTCACTCATCACTTCATGAACGTAGGCACTTGCTTCACTGTTTTGTCTTGCGTTTGTAGCGATATGATTTGCTTCATTTGTTAATAGGTTACTTTCGTCAGATAACGTTCCTATTTGCTCGCGAAGTTGGTTCACCATTGTTTCCATCGATTTTGTTAACGTTCCGACTTCATCTGCATAAGGTAACGGTTCGATACGAACATTTAAATTCCCTTCAGCAATTTGTTGGGCAGCAAGTGCTGTATGGCGTACAGGTAATAAAATACGGCGGAGCGTCACTGTAATAAAAACGGTAAGCAATAAAACGATGACGATCACGCCAACTGCTCCTTCAATTGCGAATGTTTGTACACGTTTAAACACGACATGGGAAGGGACGGATAATACAATCGCCCATGTTTTTTCGAAGCGCGGCAGATCAATTGGTGCAAAAGCGCGCAAAACATCGTCTTGAACAAGTTTAGAATAAATTTCGTCGGAAAAATGCTCATGGTTTGTGATTCGTTTTAATGCTGTTTTTTCTTTATCTAATGTAATTGTTTGTCGGATAAACTTTTCATCTAAACCGCTGGCAATAATCGTTCCGTTTCCATCAATAAAATTTAAATATCCTCCAAGCGGTTTTTCTTTTCTAATCAGTTGTTGTAAAAACGAAACTTCAAAGTCGACACCGACAATGCCTAAAAACTGATTTGTTTTAGGATCAATGAGAGGGAGAATGAGTGATGTGAGCAACACGTTTTTTCCATTCACTTCATATGTGTAAGGTTCAAGCAATAACGGTTTTTTTGTGTTTTTTGGTGTTAAATAATAATCTCCTGCGCCCTCTTTATCATAATCACGGCTTGCTTCAACAATAATTGCTCCATCGCTACGAACGACGTATGGGACAAAACGACCTGTTGCATCATGCCCTTCTTGATTGCTGTACATAGCATCGTTCCCATCAAATGCATTTGGCTCCCACAACGTATAAATACCGAGCAATTGCTTGTTATGATCGAGTAAATCGTGCATATGTTCTAATATTTGCTCACGACTTAAACCATGTTTCCTCGCGAATAACATATACTTTCCAAATGTATCAGCAATCGTTTCAGCATTTGCGAAAAGCGTTTCGATACGATGTGCATATGATTTTGTTTCAGCTACCGCATATGATTTGGTTAACTGCTTTTCTTCGTTTAAAAACTGGTACAACAAAAAAGAAACGGCACTAATTGTAATGATTGCGACAATTGTTGAAAGTAAAAAGGTCGTGCGAAAAATAAGACTTCGGTCTTTCCATTTTTTCATGATATACTCCCCCTACATAGTTCTAAAGTACTATTACGACAACATATTAAACATATTAATATGGGATATAGTAGTCTGACAAGAGTAAAAGAGGCTATTTCGCCTCTTTTACAATTCGTTTATATACTTTTTCCCTGTCAAACCCTTTTTCGCCCATGCCGAATGTGGCGATGACGCGGTTGTTTTCGTCTAAAAAGTATGTGAGCGTCGTATGAATAAGCATGCCGTTGCCGGGATCACGGTATAAGAAGTTAAACGCGTCCGCTACTTTTTTTGTGTCTTCTTCACTACCTCGCAAAAAAATCCATCCTTCGTCATCGCTTTCTACCCCGAACATGTTCGCATACGTTTGCATCACTTGTTGTGTGTCGCGTTTAGGGTCGATCGTAATTGTAATAAATTCCACTTTCGTTTTAAATAAACCGTCTTTTTCTAATCGCTCTTTTAACTGCTTCATTTGAAATGACGTACTTGGACAAATGTCTGGACAGTTTGTGTACACAAACTCCAATAGGCGCACTTTCGGTTCCATGTTGTTGAATGCATACGGTTTTCCCCATGCGGTTTCCATCGTCACGTCTTTTGGAAACTCCATTTTTTCTTGCCGATAAAAAGAAAAATAAAATATGCCTATGCCAATACAAAGTGCAAGTAAGCTAAAAAAACCGATATATAGTTTTTTCAACGTATATCCCTCCCACTTTCATCATACATAATCAACGTGCCAATGAGGAGAATGGGACGTGACAATTATTTGAATTTTTTCGTTGTTCTAAATCGTGAACGGGAAACTAAACTAATAGTAACGATGGACAAGGGGGAAAGGGCAATGAGAAAAATCGCTTTTTGGACGTTGTTCCTTTATGCAATGTATGCGATATTTTTTGCATTTTACTTATTTCAATGGACAGACTCATCCATTCCAACACAATATAAAGGAACAAGCGCAGATCCTGCAACGTTTTTAACGAAAAAAGAACTGATGCTTGCTGAACAGTTTTCGGAAGTAAAAAACTTTTTATTTTTCTTATCTGTTCCATATGAGTGGGTCATTTATATTTTTGTGTTGTTGTTTGGTTTGTCAGCGCGCTTTCAACAGTGGGCGGAGGCAACGACAAAACGTCGGTTTATGCAAACGGCGATTTACGTATTTTGGCTGTCGCTTCTCGTACAAGTTGTTACGTTTCCGATTAGTTACACAAGTTATTACGTCACGAAAATGTATAACATTTCAATCCAAACGTTTTCGAGTTGGATGCGTGACGAGCTCATTGATTTTTGGGTAAATTACGCGATCATGGTTGTCATCGTTTATGTATTATATACGCTTATGAAAAAATTCGAAAAACGATGGTGGGTGTATGCTTGGCTTTGTTCCATTCCATTTACGCTTTTTTTAACGTTTATTCAACCTATTTTCATCGATCCGCTTTATAACGATTTTTATCCGCTAAAAAATAAACAGCTAGAAGCAAAAATTTTAGCGTTAGCGGAAAAGGCGAACATTCCGACTGAACACGTATTTGAAGTAAATATGTCGGAAAAGACGAATGCGTTAAATGCATATGTCACGGGCATTGGCGGCAACTCGCGCATTGTATTATGGGATACGACGCTTGAGCGGTTAAGCGAAGATGAAATTTTATTTATTATGGCGCATGAAATGGCTCATTACGTCATGAAACATATTTATTGGGGAATTGGGTTATACATTGTTGTCACATTTATCGGATTGCTGTTAACGAATCGATGGATGAAACGAATGATTGAACGTTTTGGCGCGCTTTGTCGCATTAAAAAATGGAATGACCTCGCATCTTTGCCGATGTTTTTACTGTTGATTTCGCTATTAAGTTTTGCGGCAAGTCCTGCAATGAATGCCATTTCCCGTTATGAAGAACATGCGGCGGACAAGTATGCGATTGAGCTAACGAAAAATAAAGAAGCAGCGATCTCAACATTTCAACAATTGACGCGTTCAAGCTTAAGTCAAGTACACCCACCATATATTGTCAAACTATTTCGTTACAGCCATCCGACGATCTTAGAACGAATAATCTTTTTAGAGAAACAATAGAAGCGAGATAATTTTCTTTGAAAAAAAATTCATAAAAATACTTTCTTTTCTGAAAATTGTGTTATATAATAAAAGCGTCAAAAGAAAAATGTGTATTATAACAAGAAGGGTGGGAGATGTATTAAAGCTCGTACATAGAGAAAAGAGCGTCATAACTTTTTGGGGGTCATATGCACGGAAACAGAGGGGTTTACGATAAAAAACAAGGGGGAGAGAGCATGTTTGAAGAACGTGTGAAACAGTTAGAAGAAAGTTGGCAGTTGGATGAACGGTGGAAAGGGATTACGCGCCCGTATAGCGCGGAAGATGTTATTAAGTTGCGCGGTTCGCTCGATATTGAATATACGCTAGCGCGTCGCGGAGCGGAAAAACTTTGGCATTTATTAAATACGGAAGATTACGTTCATGCGCTTGGGGCGTTAACAGGAAACCAAGCGGTACAACAAGCAAAAGCAGGTTTAAAAGCGATTTATCTAAGCGGCTGGCAAGTGGCAGCGGATGCGAACTTGGCGGGTCATATGTATCCAGACCAAAGTTTATATCCAGCAAACAGTGTGCCGCACGTTGTAAAGCGTATTAACCAAGCGCTTCAACGCGCCGATCAAATTCAATATGTCGAAGGAAAAGAAGATATCGACTATTTCTTGCCGATCGTCGCTGATGCGGAAGCAGGATTTGGCGGTCAATTAAACGTATTTGAACTAATGAAAGCGATGATTGAAGCAGGAGCAGCAGGCGTCCACTTTGAAGATCAATTGTCTTCTGAGAAAAAGTGCGGCCATTTAGGTGGAAAAGTGTTGCTTCCAACGCAAACAGCGATTCGTAACTTAATTGCGGCGCGACTTGCGGCAGACGTTATGGGTGTGCCGACCGTATTAATTGCGCGCACAGATGCGAACGCAGCGGATTTAATTACAAGCGACATCGACCCGCGCGATCAAGAATTTATTACAGGTGAGCGTACGCCAGAAGGCTTCTTCCGTACGCGTGCGGGCTTAGACCAAGCGATTGCGCGCGGATTAGCGTATGCACCGTATGCAGATTTAATTTGGTGCGAAACGAGCGAGCCAAACTTAGAAGAAGCGCGTCGTTTTGCGGAAGCGATTCATGAAAAATTCCCGGGCAAATTGCTTGCGTACAACTGCTCGCCTTCATTTAACTGGAAGAAAAAATTGGATGACGAAACGATCGCAAACTTCCAAGTGGAGCTCGGAAAAATGGGCTACAAGTTCCAATTCGTTACATTAGCAGGATTCCATGCACTCAACTACAGTATGTTTATGTTAGCGCATGGCTATCGCGATCGCGGCATGGCGGCTTACTCTGAATTGCAACAGGCGGAGTTTGAGGCAGAAAAATATGGCTACACAGCTACACGCCATCAACGCGAAGTCGGAACAGGTTACTTTGACGAAGTATCGCTTGTTATCACAGGCGGTCAAGCATCAACGGTGGCGTTAAAAGGTTCAACAGAAGAAGAACAATTTACAAGTGCATAAAATAACATCCCCTCGAAAAAAACGAGGGGATTTTTTATGAAATTTTCGCATATTTATGGTATAATATTGTCGAAATGTGTATATAAGGGAGGGAGCTGTATGCTCATTGTCGAGCATCTCCATTTGACGCGCTATACGATGGGACTTTTCCCGTTTTTTCATGATAAACAAATATGGACGAAAGCGTTGGAGGAAGATGGAGAAATCATCGTGAAAAAAAGTCCGATGGAAATTATTGAACAAAGTTGTTTGTATTATGGCGCAAGTTTAAGAGGAAGGAAAGATGGAGCGAGACATATTATCGGCACTTCGCATAAAGCACCAATTGCAGTCGAACCAACGAACGAAATTTTCTTTTTTCCAACGATCTCCCCAATGAATCCTCAATGTGTATGGCTATCTCATTTGCATATTCGTCATCATGAACATGTTCAAGGTGGGAAAACGCGCATTACGTTTTCAAATGGCATGAGCGTAGAGCTATGTATTTCGCATCATTCATTCGTGAATCAGCTACATCGTACGGCTCAGTTGCGAACAAAAATGAACGAACGAATTGAAGCACGCGAAAGGAAAATGATGTATTTATTATATTTACGGGAAAAGGAATGGTCGTAGTAGTTTTCTCTTTTCCTCTAAACTTGTACAATATAAGCATGAGCACGTGGCAAAGGGGTTACAGTATGAGTTTAGAGGAGTTAAAACAATGGTTTACGATAAAACATATGCTTGATATGTTAGCGGAATATCGTTCGTTTGGCGTGATTCCTGGTGTATTGCTGCCGATGGCGGAGGCGTTTTTACCATTTTTGCCGCTTTTCGTTTTTGTTATGGCAAATGCCGCGGCATTTGGTCTTTGGAAAGGATTTCTCATTTCATGGATTGGGACGAGTGTGGGTTCTCTTCTCGTCTTTTTCCTCGTTCGAAAAATCGGGAGGCAACGATTTTTCTCCTTTTTACATCGCCACCCGACGATTCGCCGCATGATGCATTGGGTGGAACGACGCGGATTCGGTCCGCTCTTTTTACTCCTTTGTTTTCCGTTTACACCATCAGCGGCGGTCAATGTGGTTGCAGGGCTATCGGGCATTGCGATGCAACAATATATGCTTGCTGTTTTGCTTGGAAAAATGGTGATGGTGTTTATGATTAGTTTTATTGGTTATGATGTGGTGGCGCTTATTCGCCAACCGATGCGTACGGTGTTTGTGGCAGTCGCCATTTTTCTCCTTTGGTATATTGGAAAAAAAGTCGAGCAACGTTTCGCATTGCATGACGGAAAATAAGAAAGGATGAACGAATATGTCTGTACGCTTCATCATCGGGCGCTCAGGAAGCGGAAAAACGACGATGTGTTTAAAAGAAATGATCGAACAACTTGCGCATGAACCCGATGGCGCTCCGATCATTTATCTTGTTCCTGAACAAATGACGTTTCAATCGGAATACGCTTTAATGAAAGAAAACATAAAAGGAATGATTCGCGCTCAAGTGTTTAGTTTCACACGTCTTGCTTGGCGCGTCTTGCAAGAGACAGGCGGCATGAGCCGCCATCATTTAACGCAAACAGGCGTACATATGTTGCTAAGGAAAATTGTTGAACAGCAAAAAGAACAGTTAAAGCTCTTTCGGAAAGCGGCGGATAAACGCGGCTTTATTGAACAACTGGAACAAATGTTGACGGAATATAAACGATATTGTGTCACGCCAGCAGCATTAAAACAAACGGAAGAAGAGCTGCGTCGTCATGCGACAGCAAACGAAATGGTACTTGCCGATAAATTAAAAGATACAGCAATGATTTTTGAGCAATTTGAACAGCATATGGCGCATCATTATGTCGATTCAGAGGATTATTTGCGCTTGCTTGCTGAAAAAATTCGCCATTCTTCTTACATGAAGCGTGCCCGTATTTACATGGACGGCTTTTATGAATTTACGCCCCAAGAATATATGGTCATTGAACAACTATTTATTCATTGCCCGCATGTGACGATTGCGCTCACGTTAGACGCTCCGTATGAACAGCTGCCAAACGAGTTACACGTATTCCGCAACACGTGGCAGACGTATGCGCAACTGCGTGAAATTGCACTACAAAATGGGGTAGCGATTGAAAACGTCGTGCAACTTCATGACAACGTCCGTCACAAACATGAAGAACTTCGTCATCTTGAAGCCTATTACGATGCACGACCTGTTTGTAAGTCGAAAAAACAAACGGAAGCGATCGCTATCGGAGAAGCGACAACGCGACGAGCAGAAATGGAAGGGATTGCGCGCGAAATTGTTCAGCTTGTGCGCGATGAAGGATATCGCTATCGTGACATCGCTTTGCTCATTCGCAATGTTTCAGACTATCGCGACGTGTTAAAAACGGTATTTGCAGATTATCGTATTCCGTATTTTATTGATGAAAAAGAACCGATGCTTGATCATCCGTTTATTGAATTTTTGCGCGCAAGTATGGAAGCGGTGCGGACGAACTTTCGTTATGAAGCGGTGTTTCGTGCTGCAAAAACAGACTTGTTTTTCTCGCTTGATCAACCTGTTCATGAGATGCGCATGGCAATCGATCAGCTTGAAAACTACGTGCTCGCTTCCGGCATACAAGGAGACAAATGGACGGAGCATTGGACGTATCGCAAGTATAAAGGGCTCGAAGGTGTGCACACGCCACAAACAGATGAAGAAAAACGATATGAACAACAATTAAATGAATGGCGCAAGCTTGTCATTTCGCCGCTGTTGTTTTTACAAAAGCGGTTGAAGCAAGCAAAAACAGGGCGTGAGCGATGCGAGGCGCTATATGCATATGCAGAACAGCTTCATATTCCGCAAAAATTAGAACGTTTGCGCGATGAAGCAGAAGAAAGAGGCGATTTGTCCGCTGCCCGCCATCATGAGCAAGTATGGCAAGCGTTTATTCATTTGCTTGATGAATACGTTGAAATATTAGGCGATGAATCACTTTCGCTTGAAACGTTTTTTACGATTATTGAAACAGGACTTGAAAGTTTACAATTTTCTCTCGTACCACCAGCGACGGATCAAGTGTTAATTGCTCATTTCGATCGTTCGCGTCTTTCGAACATTCGTTGTACGTTTCTTGTAGGGGTAAACGAAGGCGTCATTCCGATGCGCAAAAATGATGACGGCATGTTGTCAGAAACAGATCGTGAATTGTTGCACCATTATTCTTTACATGTTGCTCCAGCTAGTCGCGAACGGTTACTTGACGAACCTTTTTTGCTTTATTTAGCGCTTGTTAGCCCGTCTGAACGTTTATATGTCACGTATGCGCTAGCTGATGAACAAGAAAAAACGTTGTTGCCATCGATGTTTATTAAGCGGTTAATGGACATGTTCCCGTACGTGAAAAAAATGCAATGGGGAGCCGATCCGTTTGTACTTCCACTGCAACAACAGCTGTCGTATGTGACAAACGATGTCGCAACGCTCGGTCCGCTCGTGCAACAATTGGAAGCATGGAAGCGACAATATGCTATCGAACCGATATGGTGGGATGTATACAACGCATACGTGCAACATGAACAATGGAAAGAACGAATCGCGGTCGTTGGGCGGGCGTTATTTTATGAAAATCGCGCAAAACGATTAAATAAGCAACTTGCCAAAGAGTTATATGGAAAAAAAGTGAAGGCGAGCATTTCACGTATGGAGACGTTTAACCGTTGTCCGTTCGCTCATTTTGCCGCGCATGGATTAAAGTTAAAAGAACGAACCGTCTTTCAGTTAAAGGCGCCTGATATGGGTCAGTTGTTTCATCAGGCGTTAAAAGTGATCGCTGATCGTCTGCGTCAAGAGCAGCGTCCGTGGAGTCAACTATCTAAACAGCAATGCGAGCAACTGTCATATGAGGCGGTTGAACAAATTGCCCCATACATTCAACAAGAAGTGCTATTAAGTACACACCGTTATCGATATATGAAGAAAAAATTGCAAACGATTATGACGAAAGCGACGACCGTATTAAGTGAACACGCAAAAAGAAGCGGATTTGTACCGATTGGCGTCGAATTAGGATTCGGTGAAGGCGAGCCGCTTCCACCGCTTTCGTTTACGTTATCCGACGGAACAGTGTTGCAGTTTGTCGGCCGTATTGACCGCGTTGACCAAGCAACGAGCGAACAAGGTGTGCTTCTTCGCATCATCGACTATAAATCAAAGCAAAAGACGCTTGATTTAACGGAAGTATATTACGGTTTAGCATTACAAATGTTAGCGTATTTAGATGTCGTGCTTCAGTATGCGGAAAAGCTCGTTGGCACATCAGCGTTTCCGGCAGGAGTGTTGTACTTTCCGGTTCATAACCCGACGATGAAACTGAATGAATGGGTTGATGAACACGAGCTAGAGAAAAAGTTTTTAGAACAGTTTAAAATGGGGGGCTACGTATTAGCGGATGAACAAACGGTACGGCTGATGGATGAACAAGTAGAGCCAGGAACAAGTTCTCTCGTTATTCCTGTCCGCTTAAATAAAAACGGGACGTTTGCTCAACATTCCAAAGTGTTAACAGAGCAACAATTTACGATGCTACGGCAACATGTGCGCCGTATGGTCGTCGATGTAGGTGAACAAATGATCAACGGTGTGACGCATATTGCACCGTACAAACAAAAAAATAAAACAGCTTGTCAATATTGTGAGTTTCGTGATGTGTGCCAATTCGATGAAGGGGTTGACGCGGAACAATATCGCGTATTAACAACGAAACATATCGACGAATGGTTAAAGGGGTGATGATGTGATTCCGCCAAAACCACGAGAAAGTCAATGGACGGATGAGCAATGGCAAGCGATTTATGCGACTGGAAAGCATACGCTCGTTGCCGCCGCCGCAGGTTCAGGAAAAACAGCGGTGCTTGTTGAGCGCATCATTCAAAAAATATTGCATAAAGAGCGACCGATCGATGTCGATCGGCTACTTGTTGTGACGTTTACAAATGCCGCAGCGGCCGAAATGCGCCAACGCATCGGGGAAGCGTTAGAACGAGCGCTTGAAAAAGAGCCACATTCGCTCCATTTACGAAGACAACTCAGTCTTTTGCAAAAAGCGTCCATTTCAACGATTCACTCGTTTTGTTTAGATGTCATTCGCAAATATTATTACGTCATCGGCATCGATCCGGTGTTTCGTATTGCGGATGAGGGAGAAATGGCTTTATTAAAAGAAGAAGTGTTAGAAACATTATTTGAGCAATATTACGCCGACAACGATGAAGCATTTTTAGCTGTTGTAGATCGATATACGAGCGATCGGACGGATGCAGATTTACAAACGCTCATTTTGCGTCTATATGAATTTTCACGTTCGCATCCTAATCCAAACGAATGGCTAAAACAAATCGTTCATATGTACGATGTCGCAGAACACGCACGCATCGACGATTTGCCGTATGCTCACTACCTTTTTCAAGCGGTCGATTTGGCGTTTGAAGCAGCGGAACAACGATTGTTGCAAGCGCTGCAAAAAACGAAAGAGCCGGGCGGACCCGATTATTTGCATGATACGCTCGTGAGCGATCAACAAGTCATTGCAAAGCTAAAAGAAGCGCGTGATGAGTCGTGGCAAAAGTTGCATGAAGCGATCAAAAACGTATCGTTTGCGACTGCAAAAAGAAAGCCGAAAGACGGAGCGTATGATGAACAGCTTGTGGACGATGTAAAAAAATTGCGCGACCAAGTGAAAAAAGAAATAAGCAGTTTAACAGAAGAGTTGTTTTCGTTTCAACCGGCGACATACATTCGCCATTTGCGCGAAATGAAGCCGATTGCTGCAACGATCGTCCAAATCGTGCAACGGTTTGCTAATTTATTGCAAGCGAAAAAAGATGAAAAAGGCATCGTTGATTTTTCTGACTTAGAACATTACTGTTTACGCATTTTACGCGCTTCTTCTATGGAGCATGAGCTGAAGCCGTCAGAAGCCGCCCTTTATTATCGAGCACAATTTGCTGAAGTGCTCGTTGACGAATATCAAGATACGAATATGGTGCAAGAATCGATTTTACGGCTCGTATCAAATGACGATGAAGCAACGGGCAACATGTTTATGGTCGGCGACGTGAAACAGTCGATTTACGGCTTTCGTCTAGCGGAACCGTCGCTTTTTTTACAAAAATATGGTCGCTTCACGAAAGAAGGCGATGGTGGACTTCGCATCGATTTAGCGAAAAACTTTCGCAGCCGAAAAGAAATATTAGACGGAACGAATTTTATTTTTCGACAACTCATGACAGAAACGATCGGCGACATGCGTTATGACGACGATGCTGCGCTTCGCTTTGGCGCCCTTGATTATCCTGAAAAACAAGTGCCTGTTGAATGCGTGTGGATTAATCAAGCAAAAGAAGAAAGCGATGAAGAAGAACAAGAGGATGTAACGGCTGTGCAGTTGGAAGCGCGCTGGATTGCTAAAAAAATTAAACAATTACTTGCCGAGCCGTTTTTCGTTTACGACCGTCGCTTAAAAGGGGAACGGCGCTTAATGTATCGCGACATCGTCATTTTATGCCGATCGATGTCATCTGCTTCAGCAATGTTAGAGGAGTTTCGCAAACAAAACGTTCCTGTATATGCTGAGTTATCTAGCGGTTACTTTTCCGCAACAGAAGTGTCAATCATGTTGTCGCTTTTAAAAGTGATTGACAATCCGTATCAAGACATTCCGCTTGCAGCAGTGCTTCGCTCCCCAATTGTTGGCTTAAACGAAGAGGAGTTGGCGCGCATTCGCCTAGCGAAAAAAGACGGAGCATTTTATGAGGCGTTGCTTGCTTTTGTCGAGCAACCACCACATGATGAACTGCACGAAAAAATGAACCGTTGGCTTTCATATTTATTCGAATGGCGTACCGAAGCAAGACAAAAACCGCTTGCCGATTTGATTTGGCAATTGTATCGTGATACAAACTTTTACGACTACGTCGGTGGAATGCCGGGAGGAAAACAGCGGCAAGCGAATTTGCGCGCGTTGTATGATCGCGCGAAACAATATGAACAAACGTCATTTCGTGGCATTTTCCGCTTTTTACGCTTTATTGAACGGCTAAAAGAACGCGAAGACGATTTTGGAGCGGCACGTTCGCTTACAGAACAAGAAGATGTTGTGCGCATGATGACGATTCATAAAAGTAAAGGGCTTGAGTTTCCTGTCGTCTTTTTAGCTGGTGCAGCGAAATCATTTAATATGCAAGATTTACGTGGGGACTATATATTAGATAAAGATTTCGGACTAGGGATGCGCTTCGTTCATCCGACGTGGCGAGCAAGTTATCCGACGGTCGCGCAATTGGCGATAAAGAAAAAAATGAAACTGCAAATGCTTGCGGAAGAAATGCGCGTTTTATACGTCGCGCTGACGCGGGCAAAAGAAAAGTTATATATCGTATCGACGGTAAAGGATATCGAAGCGGAAAAGAAAAAATGGCAAGAAGTTACTTACACATCGACGTGGGAACTTCCTGCGTATGTCATCGAAAAGGCAAAAAGCTATGCGGATTGGCTCGGTTATGCTCTCATCCGCCATCCACAAAGCATTTGTCCGTCGAAAACGGTGCTTCACGATGCATCGCTATGGGAGATGCACGTTGTGTCAGCGCATTCGCTTGAACAAGAAGATGAGCAAGTGAATGAACATCGAGACATTGTCGAAGCGATTCAACAACTGCAGTCTGTGCCAATGAAAAGCGAATATGAACAAGAAATAAAGCGCCGCCTTTTTTGGACGTACACGTATGCCGACGCCACGGTGTTACGAGCAAAACAAAGCGTATCAGAGTTAAAGCGACAGCGTGACATATACGGCGGGCATGCGGAACAACCGTTTCGAAAAGAGCTTATTGAACGCCCTCGCTTTTTACAAGCGAAAACGATGACGCCAGCTGAGCGAGGAACAATGATGCATCTTGTCATGCAACATATTGATGTCACAAAAGAAGTCACCGTTGATGCGGTGCAGGAGCAAATCGCACGCATGGTAAACGGTGAATGGCTAACGGAAGAACAGGCAAAAGCTGTTGATGTAGAAAGTATCGTCGCTTTTTTTAACACTCCACTTGGCAAACGAATGCAACGAGCGACGCGGCTTGAGCGTGAAGTGCCGTTTTATTTAGCGCACGAAATGGACGGTGAGACAGTTGTCGTTCAAGGGGTGATTGATTGCGTGTTTGAAGATGAGCACGGGCTCGTTTTAATTGACTATAAAACAGATCGCGTATCGTGGATGAACGAGCCGAGAGAGCAATTAAAGCGACGATACAAAGGGCAATTGGCGCTATATCGGGAAGCGATTGAAGCCATTTGGAAAAAGGAAGTAACAGAAACGTACGTGTACGCTTTTGATGGCGCTTTACTTGTGCCGATGGGAGGAGATTAATTTGCGTATTTTGCATACGGCTGACTGGCATTTAGGAAAAACGCTTGAAGGGCGAAGCCGTCTTCGAGAGCAAGAAGCGGTGATTGATGAAATCGTAGAAATCGTACAAAAAGAAAACATTGATGTCGTATTGCTTGCAGGGGATGCGTTTGATACAGTCAATCCGCCTGCCGATGCGGAAAAGCTTTTTTACGAAGCGCTTTCGCGTTTAAGTGATTATGGCAAGCGTCACGTCGTCGTGATTGCGGGAAACCATGATCATCCGGGACGTTTGAGCGCTGCTGCTCCGATTGCCGAACAGCACGCCATTACGTTGCTAGGCTTTCCGACGGATCGTGTGCAACAAATTCATGTTCCATCGAGCGATGAAACATTAATGATCGGAGCGCTTCCATATCCGTCAGAGTCGCGACTGAACGAATTGTTGTCAGAGGAGTGCGACGAAGCATTGTTGCGCGCACGATATGATGAACGCATTCGCGCCATTTTTGCGAAAATGAACGAATCGTTTCGAGAAGATGCGGTGAACATTGCAATGAGCCATTTATATGTCGCAGGCGGAGCTACATGCGACTCCGAGCGCCCGATTGAGCTTGGAGGAGCGTACACTGTTTCGCCTGCAAGCTTCCCTACACGCGCGCAATATGTCGCGCTCGGTCATTTACATCGTCCGCAAGATGTCAGACATGCCGCCATGCCTGCACGCTATGCTGGGTCGCCGCTTGCTTACAGTTTTTCAGAAGCAGGATACAGCAAGTCCGTTACGATTATTGACGTGCAGCCACGCTGTGCGCCGATGATTTCTGAATATTTATTGTCAAAAGGGCGTCCACTCGTCAAATGGCGGGCGACAGAAGGGCTTGCGCAAGTGGATCGTTGGATCAAAGAAGGGCGCGACCACGGTGCATGGATTGATTTGGAAATTGATGTCGAGCAATCGTTAACATTAGAAGAAACACACCGTTTGCGCAAAATGTATGACGGGTTTGTCCATATTCGCCCGAATTATATAAAGAAAGAAGAAATCGTTCGTGAAGGGTATACCGATGTACCAATTGAAACGTTATTTACACGCTTTTATGAACGGCAAACAGGCGGAGGAAAGCCGTCTGAACAACTCGTTCAACTATTTTTACAGCTCGTTGCCGAGGAGGTGAAGTGCTGTTAAAATGTTTTTATAAAAAATTGTAAAACTCTATATACA
>NZ_JBTZSY010000059.1:0-12043 GCF_054815885.1 Anoxybacillus sp. TBDG-1 | reverse complement strand
CAAATTTCCAATTTCGATGATGTTTCACCTTGACATATTACCGCAGGACTTTCTCAACATATGAACCGAGAGAGTGTGTGGTCACTTATTTTCGTGGTATAGTTGAATATCATATGTTTCTCTCATCCATTCATAAAGAACATGCCTTTTCTCCCACGCTCGTTCTGGAAGCAATTCGCTACTTTTTTGAATGAATTCACAGCGGAGTGCATGGAAGTCTTGCTCCGCTTTATCGCTTTTCTTTTTATAAAAAAAGACGAGCCATGCGAGCGATCCAACGAATACAGCGAACGAAAAGGTACGCTCATCATTAATGAGCGCCATCATTATTCGTTCTATAGATGTACGATGCGAAATAACAAACGTCTGATACATATATAACCCAAACAAAGCAAGTGAAAGCAAAAACAAAATGAATGAAAGTTGCATTCTTTTTTTCATGTCATTCCATTCTTTTTTATGCGCCATCACTCGCTTTAAAATCGCTTTTGTTACTTCGTCTAATTCAATTGGAAAAATCATAACCACCCCTACCAATCATGTTTTACTACGATTGTATGTCCATCGACGGGGCGGTATACCTTATTTTCCATCCATATTTGGGATTTTTAATACTTGCCCCTTTTGTAGCTTCATGCTCGTTAAATGATTCCATTCTTTAATAAGATCCATTCCTTTTTCATTTCCGTAATATTTCATCGCAATACTATATAATGTTTCATTTTCTTGTACCGTATGATAAGTAAAGGATGACTCTGTTTCATCCGCCTCTTGTTCTACTTCTTTTGCTTCGTTTTCAAGCGGTTTTTGTTGTGGCTTATGTTCTTTCTGTTGATCGACATCAACAGTCTCATAGCTTTCATTATCAATCGTCACGACTTGGATCGGTCGTTTTTCAACTAAGTGGTATATACTATAAATAGAAATAGGCAATAAAACAAAAAAGAGCGCAAGAATGCGGATGAGTGGATGTTTGATTTTCCATTTTGTTTTTTTCTTTTTATGCACTTCGCTGCGCGGCGGCAATTGAAGTTCATCGCTTTCCTGTTGTTTACTGATACTTTCCATCTTTTTGCGCAAGTTTTCTGCTTGATCTTCACGCATCATTTGTCACCTCTTTTGTACGATACCGGATGTGTAACGCCAAAATAAAATCAATAAGGAAATGAGCAAAAATCGTTACCCATAAATTGTTTGTCCATTCATATATAAGCCCAATCCAAAAACTTAAACTAACGACAGCAACGAGAAGAAGCCATTTTTTCCAATAACGAATGTGCAATAAAGCAAAAATGACACTTGCGAAAAACAAGCCAACGTGTGTTTGAATGACACCACGAAACAATAGCTCTTCACAAAATGCAATGACTATAGTCATCAAAAAAATGTGCGGTACCGAACGGGAACGAAATAATTTTTCATTAATTCCTCCATCATCATACCATTGTTGTGGAGCATAACGAATAAGTAAAAAATCGACAAAAAGAACGAGTGCAGCACAACCGACACCATATAATAATATTTCCTGTACATCCCATTGCCATATCGCAAAAAATGTCGCAGGTGTAAATAAATATATGCCTAATGCTAACGCAACAAGAAAAATAAGCGCTTGTGTGATATATAAATGATATACAATTTCTCGTTCACTAATTTGACGAGCCATCTCCATTTGTTTTTTAATCATTCGTTTTCCACCTTTATGTCAAACATCGCACGAAGCTCTTCACGCCACGACTTTAACTGTATTTGTTGAATATGTTCGATAGGGGCATCCACATATATACGAGCGCCACATCGGTCACAACATCGTTCATTTTTAAGCGGCTGTTGTTCAAAATATGAAAGAATCGTGCGCCGACGACATGTTTGTTCATTGACCCATCGTTGCATAAATGCCCATTTTGCCATTTTTTCTTGTTTTCTTTGCTCTATGCGGACATATAGTTGCTTTGCTAATATGTGTATATCTTCTTCATGTTTGTCCATTTGTTCAAGCCCATATAAAAGTAGACGTTGTTGTACGTCTGTCAGCCCTGTTTCTTTCTGCCCATGACGTAAAGCGTGTAGCGCATAAACGATTTGTTCCATTGTCGGAAATTCCATATGGATCATCGTCTGTCCCACTTGTTCATCTCCTGGTGCATACAGTAATATCGCGATGCTTTCTTTTCCATCACGCCCCGCTCGCCCAACTTCTTGCCAATATGCTTCTGGTTGTGTCGGCAAATGAAAATGGATGACGAAGCGAACGTTCGGTTTATCGATCCCCATTCCAAACGCATTTGTACAACAAATGACATCTAACTGGTCATAAACGAACTGTTGTTGAATAAGTAGTCGTTGTTCACCATCCATGCCCCCATGATAGTAGCTTACACGATTATCTCCATGTAGCGTCTGTGCCAACGTTTCTGCCCAATGTCGACTTGATACGTATACAATGCCCGGCTTAGGAAACATAGCGACGAGCTGTTTTAATGCTTTTATTTTTTCTTCTACTGTACAAACATATTGGACGTGTAAACTAATATTCGGTCGGTCAAGTGAATACAGATGCTGTTTTACACGATCAAGCTTTAGTGTTTTCACGATATCATCAATGACTTGGCGTGTAGCTGTTGCCGTTAATGCTAAACAAGGCGGATTGCCGAGCGTCTCGCGAAGAAGACCTAGCTTTAAAAAATCAGGGCGAAAGTCGTGTCCCCATTGTGAAATACAATGCGCTTCATCTACAACAAACAGCGAAATGTTTATGCGTGTTAGCGCTTCAACGAGTAACGGGGATTGTAAAATTTCTGGAGAAGCATAAATAAAACGATACGATGCCAACTCACGCAACACATCTTTTTTTTCGCGATAGGAAAGAAAACGATTGAGTGCCACGACACGTTTTTCACCGCGATTTTTAAGTTGTTGTACTTGATCTTCCATCAGCGACACGAGCGGAGAAATAATTAACACACTGCCGTCTAATATATAACCTGGGAGTTGATAACAAAGTGATTTCCCTCCGCCAGTCGGAAGCATAGCGACACAATTCCACCCGTTCAGCACATCTTCAATAATTTCTCTTTGTCCTATGCGAAACGAATCGTAACCAAATCGTTCCTTTAATATGTTAAGCATCTTCTCTCTCCCACCTTGCCAGCGCGAGCCGAATTTCGAAATAAGAAACGTCTGGTAACACTTCTTTTATCACCCGCAATTTTTTCGTTTTTAATTGACGTGCCTGTTGAATAATGCGCTTGCGTTTATTTTCCTCTAAAAATGGTGTCGTTACAAACGTTGGAATATACGTGGCGATTTCTACAATATGATCTTCAATCGTTCCTTTTTTCAATTTGCGCAACTGAGCAATTTGTTCAAGCGAGTACCCTTCTTTTAGCAACTTATACGTTTTTTGAGCTGAACTCGTCAATTGTGCGCGCTTTTGTTCGCGCAACGAATATAAGAGCGGAAATTTTTCTTTTTCTTGCTCCGTCATTTCAAGTATAAAGTGAAGCACGTTTTGAAACGACAACAAAATAGCGGTCTCTTCTTCCTTTAAAGCATAAGCAATTTGTTCGTCCGTCCATCCGATGCGCTCATGGCTTGTCAACCGCCAAACGAAAATGTTAGCATCTTTTTCATCTACATCACTAAGTAGCTCATGTATTTCTTCATATAATGAACGAACGAGGGTTTTTATATGTGTATGCTGAAACAGCCACCGTTTCACGAACGATTGAATGTGTTCATCGCGATGTATAGGTTCAAACGACGTACGATGAATAATGTTTGCGATCGTTTGAATAAGTAAAGAAAGCTTTTTCCAAAACAAAGAAGATTCATTCATATATTTCCATCCATCAATGTAAGGAGGGAGTATGAATTGTCGGAGTTTCTCTTTTCCACTTGCAGTTGTGCAATATATATGTTCATCGATTTGAGAAATAAATCCGTCCGCCTCTAATGCTCGTGCGACATCAAACAAACGAGAACGATCAATCGGTACCGTCCCAAATAAACGGCTAACGTCATACCATTTACTATCTTGTAGCGTTTGGGCTGTTTTTTTTCCATTGAGTAAATGGTCGATCGCAGCTAGCGATCGTTCTCCACGAAACCGATCGATACAAAATAAAACGATATGTTGTAACATACGACATTCACTCCATTTTCCCTTTCATTTTACCAGATTAAGCGAGGGGATGTGAGGGAAAACTACGTACTGATAAGCATTTTCATTGGAGTTTTTTATTGAAAAGTTACCGCAACACATTTATTATAAAGGTGTGAGGAATACGTTTCCAACGTTTCATATGAAGCGATTGGTTCCATATAATTAAGGAGGGTCATTGTATGCCAAAGTACACAATTGTTGACAAAGAAACATGTATTGCCTGTGGTGCCTGTGGAGCGGCTGCACCAGACATTTACGATTACGATGATGAAGGTATCGCTTACGTTACGCTAGACGACAACCAAGGTATTGTCGAAGTGCCAGACGTATTAATCGATGACATGATGGATGCATTTGAAGGCTGTCCAACAGACTCGATCAAAGTAGCGGACGAGCCATTTGACGGCGATCCAAACAAATTCGAATAAAAAACATCTAAGGGCAAACTTCATACGAAGCTTGCCCTTTTCTTTCGTTCAGTCATTGTCACTACTTGTCCGATCGACTATAATAAAAAAGTATACATAATAAAAAGGAGGAATTTGGCATGGCGTTTGAAAACAAAGTTGTTGAAGCGTTTATTGAAATTCCAACAGGTAGCCAAAACAAATATGAATATGACAAAGAGCGTGGCGTATTTAAGCTCGATCGCGTCTTATATTCACCAATGTTTTATCCTGCAGAATATGGCTATTTAGAAAATACACTTGCATTAGATGGCGACCCGCTTGATATTTTAGTTATCGTGACAAATCCAACATTCCCTGGCTGCGTCATCGAAACACGTGTACTCGGCTACTTAAACATGGTAGACGGCGGCGAAGAAGATGCGAAGTTAATCGGCGTTCCAGTTGATGATCCTCGCTTTGCTGATGTGCGCACGCTCGAAGATCTCCCGCAACATAAACTTAAAGAAATCGCTCATTTCTTTGAACGTTATAAAGACTTAGAAGGAAAGAAAACAGAAATTGGCACGTGGGAAGGTCCAGAAGCAGCTGCGAAACTTATTGACGAATGCATCGCTCGTTACAATGAACAAAAGTAAATACATTCTATGTTTTAAGCTGGCTTTGGGCCAGCTTTTCGTCTTTTTTCCGAACATTTATATATAAAAACGCTTTCACTTGTATGACCTTTCCGAAAGTTATTGACACACGTATACGGTTATGTTAAATTATCAGAAATTTAAAAAACTAATTGGTTGAAAGGAGCAGATTTTTGTGGTTCGTATTCTAGTATCTGATGCAATGAGTGAAGAAGGTCTTTCCCCACTTCTTGCTGATCCAACGATTGAAGTCGTACAAAAAAAAGTGAGTGATGTAGAAGATGAGCTTGATCAATTTGATGCATTACTCGTTCGTAGCGCAACAAAAGTAACAGAGGCATTACTTCAAAAAATGCCAAATTTAAAAATTGTCGGGCGTGCGGGAGTCGGAGTTGATAATATTGATGTTGACGCAGCTACACGATACGGTGTCGTCGTCATTAACGCCCCAAACGGCAATACGATTTCGACAGCGGAACATACATTTGCGATGATGGCTTCATTAGTGCGTCGTATTCCACAAGCGCACATCTCGGTCAAATCACGTGAATGGAATCGTTCCGCTTTCGTCGGTGTCGAGTTATTTGGAAAACATTTAGGTATTATCGGCTTTGGTCGCATCGGTTCTGAAGTAGCGAAACGGGCGCGAGCATTCGGTATGCATGTTCATGTGTACGATCCATTTTTAACGAAAGCACGAGCAGAAAAAATTGGTGTCGACGTTTGCACGCTTGATGCGTTGCTTGCACAAGCAGATATCATTACCGTACATACACCATTAACAAAAGAGACGAAAGGGCTTCTCGGTCCGAAAAACTTAGCAAAAACGAAAAAAGGTGTGTATTTAATTAACTGCGCCCGCGGTGGAATTATCGACGAACAAGCGCTCATTTCGTTTTTAGAAAATGGACACGTGGCAGGGGTTGCGCTCGATGTATTTGAACAAGAGCCTCCAGGAGATCATCCACTTCTTTCGTTTGATAACGTCATCGTCACTCCACATCTCGGGGCATCAACAGTCGAAGCGCAAGTGAATGTAGCGACGCAAGTAGCTCAAGAAGTATTAACATTTTTACAAGGAAAACCTGTCACATCGTCCATTAACTTGCCGACACTTTCAAAAGATGTATACGAAAAAATTCAAGCTTTTTATACATTAGCTCGAAAAATGGGCATTCTCGCTTCGCAATATATGAGCGAACCTGTTCAAGAAATCGCGATTACGTATTCAGGTTCTGTCGCCGATTTAGAAACAACATTTATTACACGTAGTTTGCTCGCTGGATTTTTAAAACCTCGCGTCGCTTCAACCGTCAACGAAGTGAACGCAGCGATGATCGCCAAAGAACGCGGCATCGCCTTTAGCGAAAAATTTTCAGCCAACGGAAACGACTACAACAATAGCATCGCATTGACAGTATACGGCGAAAACAAAACATTTACGTTAAAAGGAACACATATCGCCTACTACGGCGACCGCATCGTTCATTTTAACGGCTTTGCGATCGACTTTGCTCCAGAAGGACATTTGTTGTACATCCAACATCATGATAAACCAGGAATGATCGGAAAAGTCGGAAATATTTTAGGTGACCATCAAGTAAACATCGCAACGATGCAAGTCGGTCGCCAAGAAGCTGGCGGAAAAGCGATTATGATGCTTTCGCTCGATAAACCGCTTGACGATGCGCTTGTTGAAACGCTTGAGAGCATTGACGATATTGATGTTGTAAAAAGATTAGAAGTATAAAAGGCTCAGCCACACAGGCTGAGCCTTTTATACAATATAATAACATGTAAAAGCGGTTGTAAAATATATAAATGTACCTATTAAACCGTTTATTGTTATTATAAACGGTCCGGAAGCAATAGTCGGATCCAAACGAAAACGGTTGATTACAATAGGAACAATAACACCAAACATATTAGATATTGCAACAGTCACACAAAGGGACACGCCAACGACAAAAGCAATTGTTATGTCATACTTTGTTATGACATAACAGATTATGCTTGCTATCATTCCACATACGATGCCTAATAACATACCCGTCACCATTTCTTTTTGAAGCATATATTTTAATTTTGGAGAAGGAACCTCTTCTTTTGTCGACAATTTACGTATAACGATAGCTAGAGATTGAATCCCCGCATTTCCCCCCATTCCTAAAACAATTGGTAAAAAAGGAATTAACATCGTTATTTGTTGCATAATGTCGTGAAAAGAATCAATCAAATGAGATGTTACAAATGCAACAAATAATAACATAACTAGCCAAACAATTCGCTTTTTCAATGATTGAACCCCATCGGTATTCCAATCCGTTGCACCACGTGTTGCACTTATATCTTCCAACTCCTCTTTTCTTTGTTCTTCAATAATATCCATAATATCATCGACTGTAATAATTCCAACTAACTTTCCGTCTTGTAAAACAGGAAGCGCTAATAAACCATATTTTTTTAATAAATGAACAACGACAGTTTGACTGCTAGTCGGTGAAACGTATACAAATTTTGTTTTCATGATCTCTTGTATACATTGGTTAGGATAAGCTGTAAGTAAATCTCGGATTGATAACACTCCTACCATTTCCCCAGATTCATCCGTTACATAAATATAATAAATGACTTCTACCGTATCTCCGAGTGAACGAATATCATTCATTACAGATGATATGGTATCCATGGGACGAACACAAACAAATTCTGTCAACATAAGTGCCCCTGCGGTTCCTTTTTCATACGATAATAAATGTTTAACGTTTGTTGCTTGTTTTTGATCCAACCATTGGAGTATTTTCGCTCTTTTTTCTGGCGATAAATAAGCAATTAAGTCGACAAGATCATCTGAATACATATGCTTTATGACTTTTTTCATATATTCATCATTTACAATAGCAAAAATCTTTATTTTCTCATGCGAATGAAGTTGCTGAAACATATCACTAAATTCTTTTGGATAAAGCCATTTTGTTAATATTTTTTTCTTTGCCTCATCAAGCGATAAATAAAAATTAGCTTGATCATATGGGTGAAGGGCGAGAAAATCCTTTCGAAATGCTTCCTTATCCTCATTTTTAATTGATTGAAGCAAATAGTAAGTATATTCCTCCTTAAATCGATACTGCTCTAATCGAATCACAGAGCATCCCTCCTCATAACCTCTCCACTTGCACAGTTAAAACATGATCGATTTTTTTTACCAGATAATAAATTTCTGTTGTATATTCTATCTCAGGAGCTGATATTTTTAAGTCAATTTGTTGATTTCCATTTTCTAAATCGGTAATTTTAATATACTTAATTTGCAAAACACTTTCTTTTTTTTTCTCAATACTTTTTCCTTTGCTTTTAATTAAATTAAGGAGTTCTGTCATTTTATAGTTTGGCTCAACAATAATCTGTAATGAAAAATCACGACGTCGAAGTCTTTGAGGACCAATTTTTTTTATAAAATATGCTAAAAAGTTACTCGTTACGATAAATAATAATGCACTATACAACGAGGATGCATAAAATCCAGCTCCAATTGCAATCCCAATACCAGCTGAAGCCCAAATGATAGCTGCAGATGTAAGACCTAGAATGACGTCATTATTTCTTCTCAAAATTACCCCTGCTCCTAGAAAGCCAATTCCACTTACAATTTGTGCAGCTAAACGAAGAGGATCCATATTCATATGTTCTGTTTTTTGAAATGTGTATGCCGCTTCAATAGAAACAATTGTAATTAAACAACTGGCAACACATATAATAACAGTTGTCTTTACTCCTAGAGGTTTTTGCTTTAACTGTCGATCAAGACCAATAAGTAGCCCAAAAATAAAAGAAATAGTTAATTTAAACATATCTGTAATCAACATATCATATCTAACCATCCTTTCGGCTAAAAATTAGGAACATCTTTTCATAGATGTTCAGACTGTTGAAAAACGATTTTGTCAAGGACAAAATCGTTTTTCAAAGCATCGAATAACTGAACGCTTCCCAGACTCTGGGGCAGTGTTATTCGATTGCTCGGCAGTCGAATAACAAGGATTGCTCATATTAACGCTACAAAGTACATCTATATAACCAAGCCACAGGTGGTTATTTTCAGCCTTAGTGGCAAGGAAAGCTTACTCATGGATGTTTTATTACATTGTTAACAAAATTGTAGCAATAGAAAAATAAATGACTACCCCAATCATATCAGCGAGCGAAGTGATAAGTGGTGCACTCGCCGTAGCTGGATCGAGTTTAAACCGACTGAAAATAAATGGAAGACTCATGCCAACTAAGCTACCAACAATGACAACACAAAACATAGAAAGAGCAACAACAATTGCAATTTCGGGTCCTCCTCGATATAGACCAATTAGTGAGACAGCTAATGCCATTGTTATCCCTAGCAAAATAGAAATCGAAAACTCCTTTACAAACAGTTTTGTCCAATCGCGAATACGAATATCTCCTGTTGCAAGTGCACGAATCATCAATGTAGCAGACTGTGAACCTGCATTTCCTCCACTATCAACAAGAAGCGGTAAGAAAAATACGAGAGCAATATTTTCTGAAATAGTATCTTCAAAAAATGCAATGCCCGCGCCAGAAAAAATATTAAAAAATACAAGTAACACGAGCCAGCTAATTCTCTTTCTATACAGATAACCGATTGTTGCCTCTTTTAAACTTTTTGATATCGTAGTAGCAGTTCCCATTTTATGAAAACTCTCTGTTTCTCTCTCTTCTACAGCATCCATCACATCATCAAATGTAACAATTCCTACAAGTTTACCCTGCTCTGTTACAGGGAGAGCAAGAAAATCATACTTTTGAATGATTTCAGCTACTTCTTTACGATGAGAGTGGGCATCCACAAAAATGATGTTTGTATTCATGATATTTTTCACTTTTTGTTCTGGTTGAGAAATAATTAAATCACGAAGCGAGATTACACCAACTAGACAATTTTTCTCATCTACAACATATAAATAATAAATTGTTTCAGCGTTTGAAGCTTCTGTGCGTAACAATTCCATTACATGTTTAACAGTATGCTCCTCCCATACAGCTAAAAACTCTGTTGTCATCAATGACCCCACCGTGTATTTTGGGTACGTTAAAAGTTGTTGAACTTCCACCGCGCTTTCCGTATTCATTTTTTGTAAATATAATCGTCTTACTTCGTCAGGTAGTGCATCTAAAAAGTCTGCAACATCATCTGCATACATATTGTTAATTACTTCGATAGCGTACCCTGACGGCAATTCAGCAAACAGCTGAACTTGCTCATGAATTTCCCCTTGTTTAAACATAGTGGCTACTTCATCTGGTGACAAGTGACAATATATCTCTTTACGTTCTTTCTCTGATACATTTAATAAAATATCTATTTGATCTGCTGGATGCAGCTCAAGAAAAAGTTGCCGAAACGCATCCCTTTTATTTAAATGTAATGTTCCAAGAATTTGAGTAATATACCACTTACGATTTTGACGATCGAGTTTTACCATTTATTATTTCCTCCTTTTTTTCAAGGAGTTCATCTATTCAATGAGTGGATAGAAATGAACCCCTTTATTACATGTTTTATTTGATTTAGATAAGACATTATATTTGGAAGTGGATCATCCATTTCTATCCCCCCTTTTTAAAAAATAAAAAAGCACCTTCAACGAATGAAGGTGCTAGCTAACAAAGTACAACAAAAATAAACTATTAAAAATATAAAAAATAGTTTCAGCATGTCCTCCATTCGTTGAGCTTTAGCACTGTACGGCATAGGATGAAACATCCAGCTACATTAGAAACCACCTTAAGTCGATGGTTCCTGTTGACCCATTGGCGTCTTTGGACATTTCTGGGCAGCAGCATATCTCCGTACAGGAGCCTCACCTAACGAAGGTATTCTATTTTCATGTATATTCTATTCTTTTACTTTTTCATTTGTCAATACTTTTTTATAAAATATTTTTCAGTCAATCGGAACGGCTTTTCGTTCTCCTTTACAAAACGTCATAATTTCTTTGTAACCGACTGTTTTCGCAAGAGCGATCGCTTTGTCATAATCAGCTCCGACATCTTGTGGTACGTGTGCATCGGACGATAGCACGATCGGAATGCTTTTGTCGTAGCACATTTGTAATAGACGAGGATCAGGATACAGTTCACCGACCGGTTTACGCAAACCCGCGGTACTAATTTCAACGCACGTTTTAGAATTCGCTAACGCTGTTGTTGCACGATCGTACTGTTCAAGCAAAAACTCTTCGTCTTCTGGCACATATTTAAAAATTTTTACTAAATCTAAATGACCGATAATGTCAAATAAATTCGACTCAGCTAATGTGACAACTTGATCGAAATATTTTCGATATGTATCGTATATATCACGACGATCCCACTCTTTCCGAAACTCGGCTAAATCAATGCCAAAATCATCAACCCAATGAATCGAACCGATGACATAATCAAAATCGTAAGCGCGAATAAATTGCGCCATTTCTTCATGTTTGCCTGGCGTATAGTCCATTTCAATCGACATTTTTACATCGATTCCAGCATCCCACGCTTCGTGAAATAAACGAACGTAGTCAGCCATGTCATAATAACGACGTTCTTCAATCCATGGATTCGATAAAATATTTTTCGTTTGATAAAAATGATATGCATGTTCCGAAATACCGAAATGTTCAATTCCTTTTCGTGCAGCTTCGTCGGTAAATTGCTTTAAATAATCAAGCGTTAACGTGCCGCGCTCTAAATGATTATGGTAATCTGTTAACATCTTTTTCACCGTTACAGAAAACTTACAAAACTTTATAAATAATCTATTAATTATTTATAAA
>NZ_JBTZSY010000058.1:0-12445 GCF_054815885.1 Anoxybacillus sp. TBDG-1 | reverse complement strand
ACCGCATAAAATCAATAAAAACTTAGGGTATGTATTTAAAACTTTTGACAATACCAAACATGAATGCGGAGGGAAAATATGAGAAGTTTTTCATTTGCGAAAATGCACGGTCTAGGGAATAGTTACATTTATGTAAATATGTTTACGGAATATATAGCAGAGGAGGAACTATCACATATTGCAAAACGTGTATCAAATGTGCATACAGGAATTGGTTCAGATGGGCTCATTTTAATTTGTCCTTCCGATGTGGCACCGGTGAAAATGCGTATTTTTAATAGCGATGGATCAGAAGGAAAAAACTGTGGTAACGGGTTGAGATGTGTAGCGAAATATGCATATGAACACGGAATTGTTCAAGAAGAACAGTTTATAATTGAAACGTTATCAGGTCTTGTCGAAGCTCGTGTTTTTGTTGAAGATGGGAAGGTCAATAGTGTAGAAGTAAATATGGGAAAGCCTCGTTTATCTCGCGCTGAAATACCGATGATAGGAAAAGAGGATGATGTTGTCGTTAGCGAACCAATCGAATTTGAAGGACATATGTACTATATGACAGGTGTATCAATGGGGAATCCTCATGCTGTGTTTTATGTTGATCATATCGAGAAAGCACCAGTTACAACGCTTGGACCAGTCGTGGAAAAAGATGAGCGTTTTCCAGAAGGAGTTAATGTAGAGTTTGTGGAAGTGTTAAACGACCGTGAGCTTCATTTTCGTGTGTGGGAGCGAGGGTCGGGTGTGACGCAAGCGTGCGGAACAGGGGCATGTGCAGCGGTTGTGGCCTCCGTGTTAAACGGAAAAACGAAGCGAAACGAAGAAACAGTTGTCCATTTAGCCGGTGGGGATTTGTACGTTACATGGAAAGAAAATGGAGATGTGTTGATGCGCGGTGCTGCAGAAACGATTTGTACAGGTGTATACTATTATTAAAAAGGAGTGGATTCGAATGGAACAAATCGTTTTGTTAACAGAAAAAGCAGTGGAGCAAGTGAAGCAGATGATGAAAGAAAGCGGGGAAGAAAACGCTTATTTTCGTGTCGGCGTCTATGGTGGAGGATGTAGCGGATTATCTTATGCGATGGGATTCGAACATCATAAGCGTGAAGATGATCATGAGTTTGAAAAAGACGGCTTACGTATATTAGTCGATAAAGAGAGCGCGCCTGTACTAAAAGGAACGACGATTGATTATGAACAAGGAGCGATGGGTGGCGGATTTACGATTCATAATCCGAACGCGATTGCTTCATGCGGCTGCGGTTCATCGTTCCGTACAGCGACTCATGCTGGAACGCCAGAAGAATGTTAGGAGGAGGACAGCATATGAAGGGACAAAGAAATATTATCTTTGCTCTTATGTTTGCATTACTTGTTGCGCTATTTTCTATCGCCAACATCCAAAATGTTGAAGTAAATTATATTGTTGGTTATTTCGAGACGCCATTAGTTATTGTTATTTTAGGCTCTGTTACTCTTGGAGCACTCATCGTCTTTTTAGTTGGTGGATGGAAGTTTGTGAAGATGAGAAATTATACAAAAAAGTTACAGCTAGAAATGGAGCAGTTACGGGCATCTTCCGTGCCACACGAGGAAGTAGCTACGACGATTCAAAATGTGACAAATGAAAATGATCACTCGAAGCCCCTCTCTTAAGAGAAGGGCTTGGAGTTATTCAAACATTGATGTAGAATGAAGCGGTTGTATTTTAGCGTTTGGATCAATATATGATTTTGCGTTATTGACTGCTGTTGGTGCTTCACCAAATCCGCAAGCAATTAGTTTTACTTTTCCTTCATATGTGCAAATATCCCCTGCTGCATACACACCTGGAATATTTGTTTCCATTTTTGAGTTAACTTTAATGGAGTTTTTCTCAATTTCTAATCCCCACTCTTTAATTGGTCCGAGCGAAGAAATGAAACCATAGTTGACGATAACGGCATCGACATCAATCGTCTCGCGCGCTTTCGTTTTTACTTCTTCTAAAACGACTTGTTTGATACCGTTTTCATCTCCGATCAATTCAACAGGAACGAACGGCGTTTTTACATTAACAGACGATTTCATTAAATTTTCGACGCTATGTTCATGCGCGCGGAATTTATCGCGACGATGTGCGATCGTCACTTTTTTAGCGATCGGTTCAAGCATAAGCGCCCAGTCAACTGCAGAGTCGCCACCACCGCATACAAGTACGTTTTGACCAGCAAACTTATTTAAATCATCAACGAAATAATATAAATTTTTTCCTTCATACTGTACAGCGCTTTCAAGCTCTAATCGACGAGGCTGAAATGCACCGTTTCCAGCAGTAATAATGACTGCTTTGGAGTAATGAATTTCTTTATTTGTTGTTAATTTAAATGTACCATCTTCCAGCTTTTCTAACTTTTCAACAGATTGTTCTAAGCAAATTGCTGGATTGAATTTGCTCATTTGCTCTTTCAAGTTGTCAATCAGTTGTTGTGCGCGAATTTTTGGGAAACCTGCTACATCATATATGTATTTTTCTGGATAAAGTGCAGAAAGTTGACCACCAAGTTGCGGTAAACTTTCGATAATCTTGACGGTTGCTTGACGCATGCCACCATAAAATGCTGTAAATAGACCGACAGGACCACCACCGATGACGGTAATATCGTACACTTTTTGATCTTCTTTCACGTTCATTCCTCCTAAAACGTAAATTTTCATGTATTATCATACCATAAAAACTGGTTGAACGCTTTCGTTGTTTTGAAAATTTCGACATACACTCAACAAAAATTATGATCAAAAATTGAACAAATAACTCTTGAAAAAGAGAGAAAAAAAGAATAAGATGTTAACGTAGAAATGACAACTTTGTTACAAAACGTTGTATTTTTTTGGTCTGTTTAGTGAATAAATTCACAAACTTTCTAAACGATAAAAATCGTTCAAAAAGCGCAAGCTAAAAAAAAATAAGAAAAGGTGGAAGTGATTCGCTTGAGAAAGCCAAATGTTGTTGTATTAGGTGCAGGTTATGGTGGATTAATGACAGTGACGCGTTTACAAAAAATGATTGGCGTCAATGAAGCAAGCATTACGCTTGTCAACAAACATGATTACCATTATGAATCGACATGGTTGCATGAAGCGGCAGCAGGAACGTTGCACCACGAGCGCGTTCGCTATGCGATTGCTGACGTCATCGACCAAAGCAAAGTAAAATTCATTCAAGATACGGTTGAAAAAATCATTCTCGAAGAAAAACAAGTGCTCCTCCAAAATCATGAACCATTAACGTATGATTATTTAGTTGTTGCGCTTGGATTTGAATCAGAAACGTTTGGTATTAAAGGCTTAAAAGAATATGCTTTTTCGATCGCCAACGTCAATGCCGCTCGTCAAATTCGTGAGCATATTGAGTATCAGTTTGCGACATATAGCACAGAAGAAGAAAAACGTGATGAGCGTTTGACGATTGTAGTTGGTGGTGCAGGATTTACAGGAATCGAATTTTTAGGGGAACTAGTTAACCGTGTTCCTGAGCTTTGCCGTGAATATGATGTTGATCCGAATAAAGTTCGCATCATTTGCGTAGAAGCGGCTCCAACGGTTCTTCCTGGCTTTGATCCAGAACTTGTTGAGTATGCGGTAAATGTTCTTGAGAAAAAAGGTGTTGAGTTTAAAATCGGCACAGCAATTAAAGAATGTACACCGGAAGGCATTATTGTTAGCAAAGATGACCAAGTTGAAGAAATTAAGGCTGGAACAGTTGTATGGGCAGCTGGAGTACGTGGAAGCCGCGTCATTGATGAATCTGGCTTTGAGGCGATGCGCGGTCGTGTCAAAGTCGATCCGTTCTTACGTGCCCCAGGACATGAAGATGTATTTGTTGTCGGGGACTGTGCGTTAATTATTAACGAAGAAACGAATCGTCCATATCCACCAACAGCGCAAATTGCAATGCAACAAGGGGAAGTTTGCGCGAAAAACTTAGCTGTGTTAATTCGTGGTCAAGGGGAATTGCAACCGTTTAAACCAGACTTAAAAGGAACGGTATGTTCGCTTGGTCACGACGATGCGATCGGTGTCGTATTCGGCAAGAAAATTTGGGGTACAAAAGCAAGCGTCATGAAAAAAGTCATTGACAACCGTGCGCTTTACTTAATTGGTGGTCCAACACTTGTTGCAAAAAAAGGAAAATTCAAGCTATTATAAAAACGAGCGAAGCGACTTTTCGCTCGTTTTTTCTTTACAAATGATATATTTTTATGTATAATTATCTGAAAATTAAGAAAAAAAGGGAGATGGCTATGAATAAAACAATGTGCCAATATTGTGCAGGGAACGGTTATGTTCATGTTGCGGTTGGAGGATCGGAAACGTGTCACTATTGTGAAGGGACAGGAGTAGAAAAAGATGAAATGGCAATGAAGCAATAATTGACTCATGTTTTCGCTTTCAGTACACTTAAAATGGTGTATTGGAGGTGAAAACGTATGGAGATGAGCATTCCTGTTTTATTTATTTCTATTTTATTGTTTTTTGTTTTATTTTTTGGTATTGGCTTTTTATTGAATATGATTTTACGAACAACGTGGACGATGGCGATATTAAGCCCGTTCGTTTTATTATTGTGGATCGATCAAATTTCTATAATGGACTATGTGACAAATCCATCTGCTTCCTTTGCGCATGTGAAAGAGCGAATAGGGTCGTTAGCGAGCGCCGATTTAATTATTTTAAGTAGCGGCATTGTAGGCGCAATCGTTTCAGGCATTGTCATTCAAACATTGCGTAAAAAAGGATATCGTATGTTTTAAACCTTCACAATCGTGGAGGTTTTTTTATTTCTCTTGCGGTTGATGTATATTTTTTTTGAATGTTGGAAAGAAATACAACCGTGGGAGGAGTGAATAAATGGGTATAAAATGGTTAAGACGAACGACCATGGTTGTGTTGTTTTTGTGTGCGTTCATGACGACATTTCAATCGATATCAGGCGTTGAAGCGAAGATGCTATCTGATTGGTTTTCACCTTCACGATTTTCTTTTTTCTCGTTTAAATCATTATTTTCATCAGATACGTATGAATATGTCACCGATCGTTTTCGCAAACATGAAAAGCAAGCGACACAACTATCATCCCAACAAACAACGAACGAATCGCTGACGTTAGAAGAAGCATTCGATTGGTCACAATATCCGTCTGTTACGGTTGTAGCGACAGGATATACAGCAGGAGTGGAGTCAACGGGAAAAACGCCCGATCACCCGGGTTATGGCATTACATATTCGGGTGTGCGTGTGAAACGTGATTTGTATTCGACGATTGCTGCAGATTTGAATGTTTTCCCCATTGGAACGATTTTATTTATCCCAGGATACGGATATGGTGTCGTTGCAGATACGGGTTCGGCAATTAAAGGTCATAAAATTGATTTGTATTACGAAACGGTAGATGATGTGTATAAACATTGGGGAAAGAAAAAAGTAAACGTGTATGTCGTTAAACGTGGAGACGGAAAATTATCGGAGCAAGAGATGATGGCACTAAACGAAAATGAATCGATGCAAGTGTTTCGACAACAATATATAAAGAAAAAGGAAGTCGGGCTATAACCGAACTTCCTTTTTTCTTTAGGCAACATATTTGTTATATGTTCGTTGATTGTTTAACGCTCGATAAATACGTGGTGCAATGACGCCAGCGACGATTGATAAAATGATGTCTTTTGGAAGTGGAACGAGCATCCAGCTCCATGCCATTGTATACGAGAAACCTTCAGGTGCTTCAGCCCATAATTTAAATGCCATATACATCCAATTTGTACCGACCACGTAGTTAATGACCATCCCGATGATTGTTGCGATAATAAAACGCGCGATCGAGTGATTTTTGCTTTTTTCAATAAGTAGGCCAGTTACGTATGCCGCGAGAATAAAAGAAAGAATAAAGCCAAATGTTGGAGAGATCACCGTTGAAAATCCTCCGCTAAAACGCGCAAAAACAGGTGCGCCAAACAATCCAATTAGCATATAAACTGTCATAGCGATCGCGCTGCGTTTTGCTCCGAGAATGGCGCCGGCTAATACGCAAAAAAATGTTTGTAGCGTAATCGGAACGCCTCCGATGACGAGAAAAGGAGCCCATGATGTAATGTTTGCTCCAATCCCCATTAATGCTGCAAACATGGCGATAAACGTTAAATCTTTTGCACGCATTTGTTAACCTCCTTTTTTTATTCGTTAACGAAATGGTATATGATAAAATAAAACATGTCAATACATAAGTGGGATGTACTTGCGCAATATAACAATACGGAGGGATGACAATGAGAGAAGGAGAGCAACTGCTTCGCGCAAATCGATTAGGTGCAAAAGAAGATGTCATTCATGTCAGCGAAACAGATGACGGTCATGATTTGCGCGATGCAGCCTATATTGGTGAAAAACAAATGGCGGCACCAAATTATCGCCAGTAAAGAAAAAAGGTGAGTTGGCAACAAGGCGACTCGCCTTTTTTGGGAGAAAGCGTAATATGAATTGTATTTGGATTAAAAGAAATTTTTATTTCTGATTCGATGACAATAGATTGAAGTTGTTTCTGTACTTCTTCTTGTTTTGATTGTTGCGCTTTCTCCATCAGTTGTTTTGCAAAGGTCGGATCTTTTTCAATTTTTGTAGAAATAGCAGTCGCATCTTTAAATAGCTTTTGTATCGCTTTTGCCGATTGTGTAAATTGCGTAATATCAACATTTGGATACATCTTTTTCCCTCCTTGCAAGCAGTATATGATAAAAAGAAAAAAACGCTCAAAGGCGAGCGTTTTATAAGTAACGAATGAAAATATAAGCATGTGAAATCAGTAAAGAAATGAGAGTAAGTGGCGCCCCAATTTTCAGAAAATCAAAGTAGCTGAACCCGTGTCCTTCACGTGAAGCAATTCCTGCTACGATCACGTTTGCTGATGCTCCGATCAACGTTCCATTTCCGCCTAAGCAAGCGCCAAGTGCTAATGACCACCATAATACATCAATTTGCGCGGAGTCCGGAGATAACCCCATGCCAACAGCCATATCTTGAATAAGCGGGATCATCGTTGCAACAAATGGGATATTGTCGATCGTTGCAGAAGCGATGCCAGATACCCAAAGAATTAAGTAAGATGCGAAGTGAATATCGCCCCCTGTGACTTCCAAAGCTTTCTCTGCCAAACTTTTAATCAGTCCAATATCAACGAGACCACCGACGAGTGTAAACAATCCAGCAAAAAAGAAAATGGTTGTCCACTCAACAGAAGCGAATACTTCCTCTAAATCATGTTCTTTTACCCCGATAAGCATTAAAAAGACTGCTCCCGTCATTGCGATGACTGCTGCATCGACATGAATGACTGAATGAAGCGTAAAACCTAAAATGGTTAACGCAAGAACAAAAACAGACTTTTTCAATAGGATCGCGTCTTTAATATATTGTTTTTCATCGATTTTCATCAGCCGTTCGATGAGCGCCGCATTTGCTTGAAGGCGTTTGCGATAAAAGACATACAAAATAACGACAATGACGAGCATAATGATTAACACAACAGGACCTAAATTAAATAGGAAATCATTAAACGTCAAATGTTTGTTGGCAGAGCCGATCATAATGTTCGGTGGATCTCCAATTAACGTCGCTGTTCCGCCAATGTTTGAGAAAAGGACTTCAGATATTAAAAATGGAACAGGCTCTACTTCTAACATGCGTGTAATAGAGAATGTAACCGGAACGATTAATAAAACAGTTGTGACATTGTCGAGAAAGGCAGAAAGAACAGCTGTTAGCAATGATAAAATGACTAAAATGTTAATTGGGCTTCCTTTCGCCATTTTTGCAGCTTTGACCGCAACATATTGGAAAAATCCTGACTTACTCGTAATGCTAACAAGAATCATCATTCCGATTAAAAGTGTAATTGTTCCCCATTCGATATGATGCGTGTACGCTTGATGTAAATCGACGATGCCGAAAATGATCATGAAAGCGGCACCTAATAAAGCAATCACAGCTCGATTCACTTTTTCTGAAATAATAATGGCGTATGTAATCAAAAAGATTGCAATGGCTGCATAATATTGGAAGTTGTTTATTTCATGAGTCATTGCCTCATGCACGATCTGTCATTCCTTTCTTCTTTCAGTTTTTTAGTAGCTGAAGGCAGCTTGGACATTTTAAATGTATTGTGTCAGCGTTTACATTGCGAACATAAAAAGAAAATCCGCAGTTCGCGCATTCGATTTGTAATAAGCGGTCGATAAACAATTTCGTTGACGGCGACCCTTGTTTCGTTGTATCGATCACTTCCACATGCACATGTTCACGTGAATCATCTTCTGCAAGCACTTTTCCTTCTATTTCTTCTTTTACACGCCAACCATGGTCTAAAATATGTTGTTCGAGCTGGCTATGAGAAGAGTTTGCTAACATGTCTTCAGCTAATGCCATCAACTGCTCATTTGTTAAAGATTCGAATGGAATTTTTTGTTTCTGTTCGTTCCAATACCCCCTCAATTGTGCCTCTGTAAATACGAATGTAATGACTTTGTGGATTACGACGTTTTTCAAACGAATACGCCTCCCCTTTTTGTTTACGAATCCAATTATATTCCTTTTTGCAAAGTGATACAATTGTCTTTATGATATAATGAGTGAGACAACATATGGAGAGGTTGATCGTATGGCTAACATTATATTTGGGTTGTTTCTATACTTTCCAGAAGATAAAACAGAATACATCCCTGCTGCGATTTCATTTACAGCATTTTTTATCGCTGCGGTGTTGACAATGAGATTGATTATAAAAATTTCAAAGCGTCAAGAGGAAAAAGCGAAACAATTAGAAGAGCAGTTGAAAAAACAACAAGTACACGATTAAATGAATACAAACGGGGCATAATAAGTGGCAAATATGTAGTTTGGAGGGCTTATTGTGCGCCAAGTCATTGTATGTGTCGTTTTATTACTTATAAGCGGTTGTATGGAACAAAAAGTAAAAAACGTCAATGTCAATATGATTAATGAAGATGGGGACTCGCTTGGAACGATTAAAATGTCTCAACAACCTCAAGGAGTAAAACTAGATATTGATTTAAAAGGACTTCCACCTGGGGAGCATGCGATGCATATTCATGACAAAGGGACATGCGAACCGCCTGAATTTAAATCAGCGGGGGAACATTTTAACCCAGAAGGAAAAGAACATGGTCTTCTTCATCCGGAAGGAGCGCACGCAGGCGATTTACCGAATTTAATCGTGAAAGAAGATGGAACGGTCAAAGTACAATTAATAGCTCCAAATGTCAATTTATCAGAAGAGAAAAATGGTCTATTTACAAAAGAAGGAACATCCATTATAATCCACGAAGCGAAAGATGATGGAATGTCTCAGCCAGCAGGAAATGCAGGCAAGCGAATCGCATGCGGTGTCATAAAAAAACGGTAGCAGCAAGCGATGTCGTCTTGCTTATTTTTTTGAAAAAATGCGTGCATTTTTTTCTAAATTATGTGAAAATTTATGTCAGGGGTGATTCGTGTGAAACTAACTGAAAAAGAAATTGAAATCGTTGAATTGTTAGAAAAAAACGCTCGTTTACCGATTGATACGATGGCGAAAATGGTTTCTCTCTCCGCTTCAGAAGTAGAGGATATAATAAGAAAATTAGAAGAAGCGAAAGTGATTGTACAGTATGCAACGATCATTGACTGGCGAAAAGTCGATGGGCATGAAGGTGTGACGGCGATGATTGATGTGAAAGTAACACCAAAGCGAGGTGTCGGATTTGATGAAGTAGCAGAACGTATTTACCGCTTCCCAGAGGTCAAATCCGTCTATTTAATGTCGGGTGCATATGATTTATCTGTTGTGATTGAAGGACGTTCCATGTCTGAGATCGCTCATTTTGTTTCTGAAAAATTATCGACGCTTGATTCCGTTATTTCAACAACAACTCACTTTATTTTGAAGAAATATAAACATGATGGCACTGTATTTGAACAAGGTGATCAAGATCGAAGAATCGTGGTGGCTCCGTGATGCAAAAGACGAAAACGTACGTATCTGACACCGTATCACGCTTAAAACCGTCCGGTATTCGTCGTTTTTTTGATTTAGCAGCAAGCATGGAAGGGGTCATTTCACTTGGGGTTGGTGAGCCCGATTTTATTACTCCTTGGAGTGTGCGGGAAGCTTGCATTTTATCACTCGAACAAGGATATACATCATATACTGCAAACGCAGGTTTATGGGAATTACGAAAAGAAATTAGCCATTATTTAGCGCGTCGTTTTGAAGTGCTATACGATCCAGCAAATGAAATTATTGTGACGGTCGGAGCAAGTCAAGCGCTTGATGTTTCTCTTAGAGCGATTTTGGATCCGGGTGATGAAGTCATTGTTGTTGAACCGAGCTTTGTTTCATACGCGCCACTTGTTGCATTAGCTGGAGGTGTACCAATTCCCATTCAAACGAGTGGAAAACATCAGTTTAAGCTTCAGCCCGAACAAATTGAACAAGTCGTGACACCGAAAACGAAAGCATTAATTATTTGTTCCCCAAACAATCCGACAGGAACGGTATTGAATAGGGAAGAACTGGCGCAAATCGCGCGAATCGTAGCAAAACATGATTTGCTTGTCATTTCAGATGAAATTTATGCAGAGTTATGCTACGAAGAACAATACACAAGCTTTCCGGCAATTGATCGCATGCGAGAGCGAACAATTTTAATTAATGGATTTTCGAAAGGTTTTGCGATGACAGGTTGGCGCCTCGGATTTATTGCTGCACCGAGAGAATTAGCTACCGCGATGTTAAAAATTCATCAATACACGATGATGTGTGCACCGACGATGGCGCAATATGCAGCTATTGAAGCACTGCAAAACGGAGCAGGCGATGTCGAGGAAATGAGAAAAAGTTACCGACAGCGACGCAACTTTTTTGTTCAATCATTAAATGAAATTGGTCTTTCTTGTCATATACCAGGAGGGGCGTTTTATGCATTTCCGTCCATTCAGTCAACAGGCATGACATCAGAACAGTTTGCTGAGCGTTTATTGTTGGAGGAAAAAGTTGCTGTTGTCCCTGGTCATGTGTTCGGGGCAAGTGGAGAGGGATATATTCGTTGTTCATACGCATCATCGCTCGAACAGCTACAAGAGGCCATTCGGCGCATGAGGCGATTTCTTGAACGACTGTAAAGAAAGCTGACAATCGTCAGCTTTCTTTGCTGTATTTGAGCTCATATAACATTTGCATGACGCGCAAAAAATCTTCCTCGCTAAATTCTTTTGCTTTTCGCAAAATAAGCTTTGCGCGCTTAATGCCAATTTCCTTAATCAAGTATTCAATTTCTGGGTCAAGACTAGACGAATTGGATAAATCTTCCCGTTCTAACAATTCTGATGCAGGAACATCGAGGGCAGTACAAAGTTTTAAGATCGTTGGTGTGTCAGGAACTTGCTCACCTGACTCATATTTTTGAATTGTTGCTACCCCTACACGTACTTTCATCGCTAATTCTTGTTGTGACATATTTCGTTGTTCACGATACATGCGAATATTTTCGCCAATTGTGCTCATTTATTCTCCCACCTCTCGAAAATTCATTTACATGTTTATCATACCATGTTCCAATTTATACTCGCGCACAAAATTAACACTTTTTAAGCGAATTATGTTACAATTTTTCAAAAAACGAGGAGTGTTTCATTTGGAGTGGAAGGAAGGTGCGATTGTTACGGGTATTGTGACAGGAATACAGCCATACGGTATATTTGTATCGCTTGATGAACGAACACAAGGGCTTATTCATATTTCAGAAATTACCGATGGGTATGTAAAAAATATTTATGATTATGTAAATGTAGGGGAGTCTGTTCAGGTAAAAATTATCGCCATTGATGAAAAAACAAAGCGAATTAGCTTATCGTTACGGAATGTCGATCATGATACAACACATATCGAGACCCCTTTAGGATTTGAACCGTTAAAAATCCAACTTGAAAAATGGATTGCGGAAGCTAAGAAAAAATACAACTCACCGAGTGATCGGTGAGTTGATCGTTTATGTTCTTGATATTTTTGGTTCTGTACGTCCGAGCTCTTCTGTCGGTTTAAACAGAAGTACGAGATTAATGAGCCCTGCAATTCCAACGAGAGCATAAACGATGCGAGCAAATGCTGATGCTTGCCCACCAAAAATAGCTGCGACAAGATCGAAGCGGAAAAAGCCAATGAGCCCCCAGTTAAGTGCTCCAATAACAGTAAGCAATAGTGCGATTCGTTGTAACGTACTCATGTTCATCCTCCTTTAAAACATCGTATTCATTTATAGAATGGATCATTGTTAAAGAAGTATACATGAAAAATACAATTTTCTTTACTGTAGATGAGCAAATTCGCTAACATAAATTTACAACCAAACAAAAAAGA
>NZ_JBTZSY010000057.1:0-12492 GCF_054815885.1 Anoxybacillus sp. TBDG-1 | reverse complement strand
GTATATAGAGTTTTATGGATTTTCACAAAAATATTTTAACAGTTACTAACCCCCTTTTCCATTTCAGCGTAAAGAAAAAAGAGCCGCCTGTCAATCGACAACGGCTCATATTTTTCACTTGCTTATGATTCAAAAAATACATCTTCCATTGAACGTTTCTTTACATTTATTTCATATACATTTATTCCATTTTCACATAAAATGCGTACGCATGTCGGAATTACATCTTCATGATGCAAAGAACAGTAGATATAGTCTCCATCATTATATATGTCCACTATCTCATTATTTATTGCTTCCTTTAAACAGTGAATAGCATAATGATGATCTCCCTTTATTTTTATAAGTATTTCAGTATGGCGCATTCCTATCTTTTGTAATTCCTCAATCGTTCCAATTTTTGAAATTAGTCCATCTTCCATAATTGCTACTCGATCACAAATGTTCTCAACTTCATGTAAGTTATGTGATGTCATAAAAATGGTTAGACCTTGCTTTGATAAGCGCTTGATCATATTTTGAACCGCGAATGCTGACTCTGGATCGAGTCCGGAAGTCGGCTCATCCAAAAATATTACTTCCGGATTCCCAATTAACGCTTGAGCAATGCCGAGTTTTTTCTTCATTCCGAACGAATAATGTCCGACTTTTTTCTTCTCATGTCCATTTAACCCAACTTGTTCTAACAAATCATATATATTCTCTTTTTTCACTTTTGTCCGCTTCAATTGAGCAAAAAACTTCAAATGCTCTACCGCATTCATATGAAGATAATAATTGTTCACATCCGGCATGACTCCTATACATTTTTTAATCTCATCCATATTCTGATGACTGATTCCATTTATAAAAAATTTCCCTTCTGTAGGAAAGCATATCCCCGTCAACATGTTTACTGTTGTTGACTTACCAGCCCCATTTTTTCCTAAAAAACCAAAAATTTCTCCTTTCTGAACATGGAATGACACTCCTTTTACAACTAACACATGTTTATATCTTTTTTTTAATTCATGTACTTCAATACTATTCATTAAAAGTCTCTTCCTTTCATGTACAAACTAACAAGTGACACAATAAGAAAAGAAAACAGTAACGGAACAAAGTTATACAACCCATTCTTCATAATGTAATAATAAGGAAAAATATACTTCAATATGCTTATTCGAGCATCAAAAAGAGACCATATACCAATAATAGGAATAAACAAACCTATTAACATGCCAAAGAACATCGTATGATTAGGTCTGTGCACAAAGGACGAAAGTAATATAGCAATTGCAATAATAAAACTTAAAAATGATAAAAGCTTTATCAACTCCATTATATAAAATTGGTTTGCGTATAAACTAACAATCGAAATAGAGATGAGCAAACAAACTCCCCAAAAGAAAAAAATCCCTAAAAACTTTCCGAAAATGATAGCATCACGTGAACATTTCGTTACTAGCAAACGCATCGTTTGATGCTCTATCTCCTTATTTACACAATCATGTGATAACGCCATCACAAACAGTGTTCCCAAAAATAGCACAAGCGCTCGAATGCTTGAAACAAAGACAGGCACATCATCGTTATTCATCAATAATGTTTGATGATTTGAAAAAAATTTTCCCGATAAAAAACTAACTATCAAAAACAAAATAATAACAAATATAGATTTCCACGTTTTAAATAAAGATTTGAATTCTTGAATGCAAATGGCCCACATAAGTTTATCACTCTTTCTTTTTTAGCTTGCTTACTAACATGTAGAGCAGTTGTATAAACATTATTGTCGCAAAAATAAAATTATATGGTGGATGGTTTCGAAACAAAAGATATAAAACAATTAAGATAGATAACAAAACATAGTTCATAAAACTCCCTCTTCCCCATTTAGAGTATTTAGAATGAATTTAAAATGAAAGACCCTATAACCATACAAGAGCACACATATTTCAGAAAGGACATATACTTTCTTTTTCTTGCACCTATTAGGAATAAACAACCTGTGAACATAAAAAAGTAGCTCAATATTTTTATGAAAATTAACCACTTAAAACCTATAAAAAAAGCACACACAATGATAAAAAACAATGTGAATTTTAGATTGAAAAGCAGAGCTAGGTAATTGAAGCTCTTTTCTATGACATGCTCATTTATATGGTAAAACTGAACAAATAGATCAACTTTTCTTACCTTTCGTCTCAATTTTATCTCATAATAAGTAAATAAATGTACCAGAAATATAAAATAAAAAACAATAAATTCCAGCTTGTATATATTATTTTTATATAGGTACAAAGCATAAGAAAGTAAAAACAAATACATATAAACAAATTCGTAAAAAGTTTTTTTATCTCTAAGGAAAAGTATTAGAATTGTACGGGTGACGGGTGCGCTTACCCATTTTATAAAAATTATATATAGAAAGGTATAATCTAACATATTATTACTATACTTGATAGATAATAACTTATCGACAAAAAACAAATGTAATGCAAGAGAGAGAAAAGCACTAAAAGCAACAAAAGCATCAAAATAACTTGCTGAAATATAAAAAAAATTCATGTTCAACAGAAAATATACAATAGGAATAAACAATATATGATAGACTCGCAATGTTACCTTCAAAATAAACATATACTCCAACAACGGAATAAAAGACAAAAACGAAAATATTCTAAAAAAATATAATAAAACTAGTTTTAAAGGCACATCTAAAACTAAAAAAGCAACAATATTCAAAATGTAAAAACGTATCATATCTCTTGAAAAGATTCTGCAGATAATGTTTAAACACGAGACTATGTATGTTGACAAAGAAGTGGTATATATTAGATCTAAAAATCTTTTTGTCATATCCCCCTTTTCAGTCAATACACCTACTATATGTAATGAAAATAAAATGAATGGTGTTATTTTTAGTACTATATTTTGATCATACTTGTATAAAGTAAGTGCAAGGATAATATTCAAGAACAATGAAAAAAACCACGCATATAACTTATTGTTTTCGTTCTCTATAAATCTATTATATAAGCGATAGTATATCATATACGCCTTTATCATTCTCTCCACTTCCATACTAGTTTCCATTCATACTTAGTATCTTTCCTTCCTTGACAATATAAGAGCGATCTACCATATCAGTTACTTCGCCTTTCATATGTGTTGTAAATATTGTCATCCATCCACTTTTTTTACGTTCGAGTATTATTTTTCTTACTTCTTTTACAGAATTATAATCCAATCCCTCAAAAATCTCATCACACACTAACAAGCGTGGACAAGCTAATAAAGCTGCCAAAAATACAACTTTCTTTTTTGTACCAAAAGATAAATGAAATATTTGCTTATCTATGTGTGGCTCAAGATAAAGTCTTTCAATTAATTCCTTTTCCTTACAATAATCACTTTTTCTAAAAAAGTTTCTCACAAATAAAAAGTACTCTGTTGGAGTAAGTAAATCACAAAAGGAAAAGTTACTGCTAGGTACAAAACAAATGAGTTCTCTCAATACTTCCCTTTTTATTGTTCTAAAATTATGACCTACAATAAAAATATCCCCTTCTTCAAAAGTATCGTATCCAGCCAAACAGTTTAAAAAAGTTGTCTTACCAACTCCATTTTCTCCACCTAAATGGACAATTTGCCCGTTTTCTATACATAGTTGTGCTTTATCAAATATTTTTTTACCTTGAATAATTTTAGTGAAATTATTAACAATTAATCCAAAATCTTTATTCATTGAACTCACCATAATCTTATGATATAATTTGACCCAAGAGGAAAGGGAGTGGATTTGCTCCTTTTACTTTTCACTAGGTAACTTCCCTTACCTAGTGTTTTTTTGTGACAATAGCCAGCCTATAGGCAGTCATCTTCATATTTTATAGCGAGCAAAAGTTACTCATAGATGTTTTATTTAATGAATACTATAATCCTAACAACTTTGCGATGTATTCAATAACTGTTGATGGTAAGCTAGATAAGTATGAAATAACTGCTTCTACTCCTCTGATAATCGCATCTACAATTGCGCTACCTGCAATTGATATAATAGCCTTTTTAATCCACTCCGCTAGTTTATCCCAGTTTTTCACTAAGTATTGAGCAATCTTTTTGATTAGTGCTAACACGGTATTCACGTCCCTTTCTGTGTCAGTTTCTACAAAATAGGGAGCAAATCCAACTCCTGTCTCTCATTCTATCAAAAACAATAAAATAAAAAATCCGTATTTCACGCCAATTTTTGTCGCAAATACGTCTTTTTCCAAAAAAATATTGAACATCTTTATCAAAAAAAGTAAAATACAGTATCAGAAAGGAGGAAACGGAATGGACATTCGCGTATTAGTAACAAGCTACGACCCTATTTATCTGCTTGGTCTAAAATCACTATTAAAAAATGAACACAACATAAAAGTCCTCTGCTGCATAAGTAATCAACTAGATGAGTACATAAGTCATATCCCTTTACATGTCGCAATCATACACATTCCATTCCTTGATATAGAAACTATTGAATGGCTTAGAAGTGCAAAAGAAAGTGCCAATGCAGTTCAATTTATAATTATATGTACTTGTTATCACCATACTTTCGTTCCAATGGCGTATGAAGCTGGGATATCCGCTATCGTAACAAGTGAGATGTTTCAAACACAACTAACAACTATTTTGAAACAAGTAGCTAATGGACAAACTTTATTTTTGACCACTCCCCCTTCTTCTTTTTGTAAATTAAATGATATAGAAATCCGTATTTTACAAATGATTTCAAACGATTGTACAAATAAACAAATAAGCGAAAAACTTAACATAAGTAAACGTACAGTAGAGCGCCATCTTTCTTCTTGTTTTGAAAAGCTGGATGTCAATTCAAGAGCTGGTGCAATTGCTGCTGCGATGCGACTAAAACTCATAGAATAAGTGCTAGTTTAGCTAGCACTTATTTCTAATTCACATATCTTCCTGTCTTCCCTATTGATTGCCAATATTCGTTGCGTAAATGTACTTTTTGAATTTTTCCTGATGCGGTTTTTGGCAATTCTTGAACGAATGTCACACCGGTAATGGCTTTAAAATGGGCAAGTTTTTCACGTGAAAAGGCAATGAGCTCCTGTTCTGTCACTTCTTTTCCCGGACGGACGACGACGAATGCATGCGGGGTTTCGCCCCATTTTTCATGCGGAACAGCAATCACTGCCGCCTCTAACACAGCTGGATGCTCGTACAACACCCCTTCCACTTCAATCGATGAAATGTTTTCCCCTCCGCTAATAATAATATCTTTTTTCCGATCAACGATATCGATGTTTCCATATTCATCAATCGTCGCCATATCTCCTGTATGCAGCCAACCGTTGCGAATCGTCTCCATCGTTGCCTCTTGGTTTTTCCAGTAACCTGCCATCACACCGTTACTGCGCACAATCACTTCTCCGATCGTTTTTCCATCTTGTGGCACTTGTTCGCCATGCTCATTGACGACTTTCACTTCACAGCCAATCATCGCATAACCTGCTTTCGCTTTCATGCGATATTGTTCACTTAACGGTAAATGACTGAGATGCGAGCGAATTGTCGATACAGTGCTTAACGGTGATGATTCCGTCATCCCGTACACTTGAATAAACTCCCAACCTAATTCTTTTTCCACGCGCGTCACAAATGCTGGCGGCGGAGCAGAACCTGCAATGACGACACGCACATTATGCTCGATCGTTGGCACATGTTGCTCATAATATTGCAGCAACGTATTTAATACCGTTGGCGCCATATGCATAACTGTCACTTTATATTTATTGACGTATTCGAAAATGACTTCAGGAATGGCTTTACGCAAGCAAACGTGCGTTGCTCCGTTTGCTGTATAGTAAAACGGCGCCCCCCATCCGTTTACGTGGAACATCGGCAAAATGTGCAAATACACATCGCGGTCTGACACGCGCAAATGGTGCATCGTGCTTAATGCGTGCAAATAGTTGTTGCGATGTGTGAGCATCACCCCTTTTGGATTTCCTGTCGTTCCGCTCGTATATAACAAACTACATACATCGTTTTCATCGATATCTGGACGAGCAAACGGCTCTGTCGTATATTGAGCAAGCCATGTATCGTAAGCGATTTCATGAATGTCGTCCGTTTTCCCATGCACAATAATATGCTCAATCGTTTGTAGTTCGTCTTTAATTGGTGCAATTAAATGATACAACTCATAATCAACGAACAACACTTTACTTTCGCTATGGTTTAAAATAAATACGTAATCATCTGGTTTTAAGCGAATATTGAGCGGTACCATGATCGCTCCTGTTTGAAATACACCGTAAAACCCTTCTAGCATTTCTAACGTATTTGGCGCTAAATAAGCGACACGATCCCCTTTTTTCACCCCTAAATCGCGTAACCCGTGCGACAATTGATTGACGCGCTCATTAAGCTCACGATAGATGAGCGATTTTCCCTCACTAATGACGCCAACTTTATCACCATAAAGCGATACGGCGCGATCTAAAAAATGAGTTAATACTAATGGAACGTTCATCCCCAATCCCCCTTATTTATATGTCTAAAAATTATCATTTTTCAGAAATATTATAACACATCTTTCTTTTTATGGAGCACATTTCTTTCATTGTTTTCATATAATTGGGTAAGGGAAAGAATGAGAGAAAGGACGATGACCATGCCTTCCTATATTGCAGGTCCGATTAAAATTACGAACGTCAGTAGCGACGCGACTGTCAATTTCGGCGATACATTGCAAATCGCTCCAAAAAGTTCATCGAAGTCGCTTGCAGGTGCTGGCGGTGGAAATACAGGGGACTTTTTACAAACGAATACGTTTATTAGCTTTACAAATACGATCGATCCAGACATCGCCGATGGCAACGTAAAAAGCAAGGGATAGCCGATGCCAGCCATTGTTGGAGCGGTACAAATTAACAGCATCGGAAGTGGCGGTGTGTTTCATATCGGCGATGTATTTGCGATTTCCCCGTATAGCGTTGCGAAAACATTTGCTGGAGCTGGTTCGTTTAATACGGGAGATGGTCTGCGTATTTACAACCAATATAGCAACACAAATACAAACGACCGCGATATTGCCGATAGCAATATTGCTGGAAACGCCTAGCGAGGTGGGAACATGAACTTTTACATTCAACAAACGATTTCCATTCATCAATTAAAAATCGGCTCACTCACGAACTCATCCGTTCTTCAAATCGGAACGACTGGAAAAGTACAACCACTCGCCACGTTAAGCAATACCGGGCAATTTACACAACCTGCTCCGGAGGCAAAAATTAATATTCAAGGAGAAGAAGGACCGTTCGTTCCACTTCAATCCCCTGTATAAAACAGTGCTACTTCTTTCTACTCGACCATACATTAGAAAATAAAAGGGTCGGCAAAGAAGGAGGCATCATATATGTGGCACGATTACTTTAAACAACTCGAAACGTATTTAAAATGGCAACAACAAAAAATGCAATTGCTTGAACAAGCAGTAAACGATCTACAACAACAATATGAACAGCTAAAAAAAAAGCCGCACACAACGATTGAAAAAATTGAATATCATTTCGATCAATTAAAAGTGGAAACGTTAGAAGGAACGTTAAACATCGGTTTAAATCCCGCAACGTTCGGAGAAGACACGATTGAAAATTTCGCTGTCCCCCAAAGTCAAACAATCGTTCCACAACCGATCCCACTTTTTCGTAACATTCAAACGGCTGTTCACGAATATTTACAACAAGAAGGCGAACACATCATCGCCCGCATCGAACAAACGTATGGACGTTCGCTCGATTCAGCATATCGCCAATTTATATTACAAGATATTGCGCGGCAAATTGATGATCGCATTCATTTTTACTTGCGCCAATCCGGAGACAACGAACAAGAAAATGATGCACTACAACAAACGATCATTTCTTATTTAAAAAGGGATATCGAACATTCCATTGACACATTTTTAAAACATTTACCACGAGAGGAGACGAACGAATGAATATGACAGTTGTGAATCATCATTTATCCGTCGGTCATATCGCCATCGGAGGAGTAGCGAGCGCCTCGCTCGTATTAATTGGTGATAGCGAAACGATTCAATTAGCTTCTGCATTTGATACACCGCCGGAATCGTTAATTATCGGTCCGTTTTCACAAAAACAAAACAATAAAAAAAATGAGGAAAAGCGATGAGCCGCCTTTCCGTCGTCCACTTTCTGCGGGCAAATGCTGTCTCCTTTAGTTCCGTCGTACAAATTGGAGACAGCCAAGAAGTTCGTCTTTCTGCACGAGCGCTTGCTGTTCAGCGACAACTCGAATATGTGGATAGTCGGGAATTTCCGCTTACCTTTCCGGTCTTTACAAAACCGATTCCGTTTCCACCTTCTGACGATGAGAATGTTTGTCATTATACGCTGCACGATTGTCCACTCATCGCCGTTCATTCCGTCCGTGTAATCGGAATTTCTTCTACATCCGTCGTGCATATCGGTTCAACAAAAACAGTAGAGGCGAATTCGCGCGTGAAACATATTCGGCAACTAGAAAGGAGAGAACAACATGCCAGCCCTCGTCGGTCCGATTAAAATTAACCTTGTCGCTAGTGGTGCAGTTATGCAAGTTGGCGATACGTTGTATGTATCACCGAAAATATCGTCAAAAACATTTGCTGGTGCTGGTGCGTTTAATACCGGAAACTTTATTATCGCTAACAACGGCATTAGCTTAACGAACACGCTTGATTCTGACGTATTCGATCAAAACGTTGCCGGCAATGCTTAACGCTTTTGCCGCTTCGCTTTTTTTATTTTTGGTATTCGTTCAGCTGGCTGTTTGCGAATCCAGCGAACAAATGACGCAATTTGTTCATCATGTTGTAGCCGTTCAATCGTATAAAGCCGACTTGCTAACTCTTCATTCGTATATATAGCGTGAATTTGTTTATGGCACGGGATGCACAACTTTGCTGTTTCTGTGCCGCCGTACTCTTTTGGTGTTAAATGATGAACAGTTAATACGACATCTTCTCTTCCGCAAAGTTCACACATCCCTTTCATTTCCATTCTCCTTTACATCACTTCAAGTTGAACCGTCGTTCCTTTTCCGAACGGTTCTGCTGGCTTGACAATCAACCGTTTCGGCATGCGTGCATGCAATTCTTGAACGTGGCTAATGACCCCAATTGCCATATTGTCTGCACGCAATCGTTCTAATGCAGTCATAACGACATCTAACAACTCTTGATCGAGCGTGCCGAATCCTTCATCTAAGAAGAAAAATTGAAGCGGATATTCTCCGCGCAATTGAATTTGCGCTGATAGTGCCAACGCTAACGATAAAGATGTTAAAAACGTTTCTCCACCAGATAACGTCGTCACCGGGCGACGTACACCGCCGTTTGCGTCATCACGAATGACAAAGCCGCCTTCCGAATCTAATTCAATTGCATATCGTCGTCTCGTTAATTCTCCAAGTCTTTCGGAGGCATAGCGCGTCACGTGAACGAGCTGTTCCTCAGCAATAAATTCAACAAAGCTGTTGCCGCGCAATACTTTTTGCAACTCTTCATACTGATTGACCATCTTCTCTAATTGCGCTCGTTCGTGTTGCAATTGTTCAAAGCGCACATGTTTCGCTTCCAAGTCAGAGACGATCGCTTCAAGTGAGCCGAGTTGCCGCATATGCTCATCGACTCGTTGCTTCACTTCTTCGTACTCACGCATCGTTTCTTCCCATTGCTGTTTCGTTATCGCCACGCCGTTCATCGCTTCGTTTAAACGCTGCCATTCGTTTTCTAGCTTCATCAGCACTTGTTTATATTGCTGTATGTCGTGAGCCATTTGTTGTTTCGTTTGTTCATCTAAGCGGGACGCAAGCACATCATCCACCGTTTTCAAAGTACTTTTTTTGAATTGTTCTGCCAACATTCGTTCCGCTTCTTGTTTTCGCTTCTCTCCTTCTTGTAAAGCGACGTCTGCGGCTTGTTTTTCCGATTGTAACATTTGTAATTGTTGTTGCAATGATGTCCATCGTGCATATGCTTCTTCTTCTTCTCGCTTTACACGCTCAAGCGCTTGTTGGAGATGAATGAGCTGTTGTTGTACACTTTCTTCGTCTATTCCTTCAGGCAGCGTTCGTTTATATTGTTCGTATTGTTGTTGTTGCATATTCCATTCCGTCATACGCTCTGCTTTTTGTTTCATGACTGTTTGATACGTTTCTTTCCAACGCTCAAGTTCAGCCCGTTTATCGTCTAACACCGTGATGCTTTTTTCGATGCGCTGTTGCAACTGTTGCGTTTCTCGTTCCTTTTCACGAAGAGCGCTAACTAACACATCAATTTGTTCAAACGATACATCTGGATACGCCTCATACCACATCTTTTTTTCTTGTTCGATGCGCATGCGTCGCTCGGCACATTTTTTCTCTAATTGAGCGATTTGTTGACGAACGGTTTCCATTTGATATGCATACTGTTGCCCTTTTTGTTTTTGCCCGTTCCATTTTTCGATATAGCGATATATCCGATCGCGACATGCAATATAATCTTGTTGCAACGCCTTTAATTCGACTTCGATCTCTTTGAAAGTGGAAAGAGGCGTTTCTTCAACTTCACGTTTCGCTTTTTCAACGTCGACACGTTGTGGCAACGACTGACGCGCCATCAGTTCAGCTAGTTGTTCGACTTGCATTTTCACTTGTTGCATAGCCGCAATGAGTTGTTCCCCCATTTGAACGGAACGATCGATTTGTTCTAGCGCTTGTTCATTAATTGCCATCTGTTGTCTTTTTGCCCGATTTGGATGATGCGTCGAACCACAAACTGGACAAGGATCACCGTCATGCAAACGTTCCGCTAACGTTGCAGCTAAATCGTGCAGTCGTGCAGCTTCGATTTGCTTTTTTTCTTCCTTCCATTTGTAGACGAGCACCATCGCTTGTTTTTCTCGTTCGCATACGCGGTGATATAACGATTCGATATGATGAAACTCTGCTAATAAACGCCCTTCATATTGTTCTATTTTCTTTATTTCTTCATCATATGTTCGCTTCATCGTTTCATATGTTTTCTGTTTTTCTTCTTTTTCCTTTTCTATTTCTTCAAGCGCTTGTTGTTGCAATTGTATATGTTTCTTTTTTTCATGCGCTTGCTCCAATCGCTCTTTGACATGTGCGTCTACTTTTTTTTCTTCCCATTGTTTTTTTAGCTCCGCTTGTTTTGCGCTCCATGTCGTATATTCTTTTGTGCACGTTTCAACCATTTGGCGCGCTTGTTGTTCTTTTTGCTCCATTTCTAGCAAACTCGCACGTGTTTTCGCCTGTTCCTGTTCAAGCGCGCGCATAAACGCCAATGTTTGTAGCGCTTGTTTAAGCTGCTCTTGTTTTTTCAGCCATTTCGGCTCTTCTTCGTTTTTTTTCGCACGCAACTGTTCGTGTTGCTTGCTTGCTTGTTCATACATCGCGCTTGCTTGCTGCAATTGATCGGCTAGTTCGCTCGCTTTTTGTCGCCAATGTGCAGCCTCACGTATGCTTCGTTCGACTTGTTCAATATACGGCACGAGCCGCTCCGCTTCTTTGCTTCGCTCATACATTCGTTCAAGCTGCTGTATTTGTTTTTCTTGTTCGCGCCAGTTGTTAAGCTGTTGTTCCACTTGTTCTTTTTCACATTGCCATTGCCATAATTGCTTTTCTTTTTCATATCGTTCATGAACGTCGCGCAATGCGTTTTTCGCTTGTTCAAGAGCCCCCTTTTTTTCTGATAGCGCCTGTTTTTGTTTTTCGACTTGTTCTTTGGACGCATCGCCAAGCCCAGCTTGTTCCCCTTTAATCGCTTCGAGCTTCGCTGACGCTTCGGCTAATTTATTTTTTAACTTTTTATTTAATTCATCACCATATCGCTCAAGATGAAACAACCGTTGTAACATTTGACGGCGTTCCGCTCCCTTTAACGATAAAAATTCCGCAAATTTTCCTTGTGGCAAAACGACGGCCCTTGTAAAATCTTTCATTTCTAAACCGAGCAGCTGTTTCACTTGCTCATCAACAAGCCGTGTTTTATCGGCGATCACGATGCGCTCCGTTCCTTCTTCGATAAAGCGGCTGACGACAGAACGAATTCTCAACGCATCCGCACGCTTAAATGAGCGCTCAACCGTATACCGTTTGACTCCTTTCGCATTTTGCAATTCAAACGTAAACGAAACGAATAGCTCGTTTTCTGCGTGATTCATAATGCCGTTTGTTTGATTTGCGGCACGTTCGACATTTCCGTATAACGCGAGCGTCATCGCATCTAAAATTGACGACTTGCCGCTTCCGGTCGGACCGAAAATGCCAAATAGACCCCCTTCACATAGCTTCTCAAAATCAATCGTTTCCTCTTGGCGAAAACTATGCAACCCTGCAATCGTTAAACGAATCGGCTTCATTGTTCGCCCGTTACAGAAAACTTACAAAACTTTATAAATAATCTATTCATTATTTATAAAG
>NZ_JBTZSY010000056.1:0-12634 GCF_054815885.1 Anoxybacillus sp. TBDG-1 | reverse complement strand
ACTTTATAAATAATGAATAGATTATTTATAAAGTTTTGTAAGTTTTCTGTAACGGCTTCGTGATGAAGGGACGATGGAAAAACCGTTTTCAGAAAAAAGCGAAAACGACGCAATCGAAAAAAACGATGACGATCGGGAAAAAATATGGGATCGTTTTCAGTTTTGCTACGCTTTTGTTTGTCAGCGTTTTCATTTTTGTCTTTTTACTTGTCAACAACTTAACAAACGTCGTCAAACAAGTCGAACAAAAAAGCGACCAAGCGATTTTAATTACCGATCTTAACGCTTTGTTTAAACAAAAATATATCGTCATTACCGACTATATGACAAATCCGCGCCCAGAGACGCTTTGGCAATACAACGACTTAACAGATCAATTCAATAAGAAGATGAAGCAGCTTGAGCCACATATGAAAACAGAAGAAGCAAAAACGATTTACAATTCGACCATTTCGATTGAAAACCAACTGAACGAAATGCTTCATAAAACCATTCAACCTGCCGTGTTATCATACCGCGATCGTGGGGAAGTGATGGATATTTTCCAAGTGATTAGCTTTCAAAATAAAGCGGCAACCATTCGCGATATGAGCATCGAAAAGCTTGATATGTTAAGAAAAATTGTCGTGAACGAACGAAATGCGTTAACAGCGGAAATGAACGACACCATTGCGAAAAATATTTTTATGATGATTGCAACCGTCATCGTTGCGATCGTTTTATCGGTCATCTCCTTAATCGTTGTCAGCCGAAAAATAAGCGGACGATTAAAACAAGTTGTTCACGTTTGCCATGAGCTCGCACGCGGCAATTTACGCGTTAAACGGTTGACCGATACAGAGAATGACGAAGTCGGACAAATTGCGAAAGCGATGAACGAATTAGCCGATGGGCTCGAACAGTCAATTGCCCAAATTCAAGCAGCTGCCACGCATGTGAACGATATGTCGCAAACGTTGCGTTTAAACGCCGAAGCAACGACGGAAGCGAACGAGCAAATTACACAAGCTATTCTCGAAGTTGCTTCCGGTGCAGATGAACAAGTGAATGTATCGAAACAAACGAACGAAGCGGTGCATGACGTATCTGATGCGTTAACGACCGTCATGGAAAAAGTATCTGAAACAGCAAAACGAACAAATGAAACAACGAAGCGCGTCAATGAAGGAACCGAACTAGTGGAGCAAACGGTTGCACAAATGAAGCTTATTCGTGAACAAATTGAACGTCTCGCTACCGTCATTGAATCGCTTAACGATAAGTCAAAAGAAATTCATCAAATTGTCGGCTTTATTACAAACATTTCTGATCAAACGAATTTGCTTGCGTTAAATGCAGCGATTGAAGCAGCACGAGCAGGTGAACACGGAAAAGGATTTGGCGTCGTCGCCGAAGAAGTGCGCAAGCTTGCCGAACAAACCGCGCATGCGGCAGGAAACATTCGCACCCTTGCTGAGCAGTCGCAAACACAAACCGCCCATGCCGTACATGTGATGAACGAAAGTAGCGAATCGTTCCAATTTGGCCATTCGCTCGTTGAACAAGTCGGCGATATTTTCCGCTCCATTTCTACCCATATCGCGCGCGTCCAATCAGAAAGCGATGCAGTGCATGATACGATTCGTGCTGTAGATGAAAAAGTAAAAACGATGACCGCATTTGCTGATCAAATTATTGACATTTCATCACAATCGGCAAGAAACATTGAACAAGTAGCCGCAACGACGGAAGAACAAAACGCAACGATGCAAGAATTGCTTGCTTCTTCCCAAGAACTCGCAAGCACCGCAGAACAACTTCGGCAAGCGGTCGCACGTTTTCATATGTAAATCGGACAACCGTCCTTCTTTGCAAGCAAAAAGGACGGTTGCTTTTTGAAAGGAAGTGAATGAATGCTTTCCCCTCACCTTGCGAAAAAAATTGTGTCTGATGTCCGCCGCCTTATTGATGAAGACATTATTATCGTCAATACGAATGGCATCATTATGGCAAGCACGGACACGACGCGCATCGGTCAATTTCATGAAGGGGCGTTTCGCGTTTGTCAAGAAAAGAAAAAACGCATCATTACAAAACAAGATGAAAACATATTGCGAGGCGTGAAAGCTGGCATTAACTTGCCGATCTTTTTTCGCGGTGACGTCATCGGCGTCATCGGTATTACAGGCGATCCGAAAAAAGTATCACCTTATGGAGAACTGTTAAAAAAAATGACCGAGCTTCTTATTCAAGAAAACTATTATACAGAACAACTCCAACTCGAAGCACGAGCGCTTGAAACGTTCGTTTTTGAATGGTTGCAAGCGCGCGACTGGTCGCCATCATTTTACGAACGCGCTCAACTGTTTCATGTCGATCTCACAGCAAAACGGCGCGTGATTATCGCTTCATTTCAACAAACAGAACAATCGCTTTCTGTTGATATGTGGAAATATGTACAAAACATTTGGAACGAACAACGTGACATGATCGTCCGTTGGGGAAACGACCGATTGCTTATTTTACAAACAGATGAAGATAAAGAACGAACGGTCGCAAAAATAAAAACGGTACAACGAGCGTTCTTACAAAAATATGATGTAGTACTTCATATCGGATGCGGAAAAATGGTAGATAGTAAACACGTGCACCATTCGTATAAACAAGCAGAACGTGCCCTTCATATTGCGAAACAAACAAAAAAGATCGTCTTTGATGAAGATTTACGATTAGAGATGTGTTTAGAAGACATTTCACTCGCAACAAAACAAGAGCTCGTGAAACGAACGCTTGAACCGTTCATGCATGAACAGGAACTACTTCACACGTTGCGCACGTTTTTCGCCAACGACTTATCGCTCAAACAAACAGCTGAAGCGCTTCATATTCATATTAATACGCTTCATTATCGGCTGAAAAAAATAGAGCAATATACAAATTTACACGTGCGCAACCTTGAACACATGATCACTTTATATTTAGCCATTCGTTTTTTAGATGAAACGACAAAAAAATAACTTGTAAACGCTTTATTTTTATATATTCATCTATAGCGGGTTTTCCCGCTTTTTTTTATGCTTATAGTAAAAATGGGAGAAAGAAGGTCGATGATATGATCACCGAACAAGTAAAACAACAGCTCATTAATATTGTCGGTATAGAAAACTATGACGATTCCAAAGCCGGTCGGCTCGTTTACTCATATGACGCTACCCCAAATTTTCAATCGCTTCCTGATGCGGTCATCGCCCCACGCAACACAAAAGAAGTGAGTGAAATCGTAAAAATTTGTAACGAACATCGCATTCCGATTATCCCGCGCGGTTCGGGCACAAATCTTTGCGCAGGCACATGCCCAACGGAAGGCGGCATCGTTATGTTATTTAAACATATGAATCGCATATTAGAAATTGATGAAGAAAACTTAACGGTAACCGTTCAGCCGGGCGTTATTACACTTGATCTCATTCACGCCGTTGAAGCAAAAGGGCTGTTTTATCCACCTGATCCAAGCTCGATGAAAATTTCAACAATTGGCGGCAACATAAACGAAAATTCCGGTGGTTTGCGCGGTCTAAAATACGGCGTGACGCGCGATTATGTCATGGGTCTTGAAGCTGTGCTTGCCAACGGCGACATCATTCGCACGGGCGGAAAACTCGCGAAAGACGTCGCTGGCTACGACTTAACACGCCTTTTTGTCGGCTCAGAAGGCACGCTCGGCATTATTACAGAAGCAACGTTAAAGCTCATTCCAATGCCCGAGACGAAAAAAACGATGCTTGCGCTATATGAAGACTTAGAAGCGGCAGCACGTTCCGTTTCTGCGATCATCGCCAATAAAATCATTCCGACGACACTCGAATTTTTAGATCAGCCGACGTTGCAAGTCGTTGAATCGTTCGTCAACATCGGCTTACCGACAGACGTTAAAGCGGTCTTGCTTATTGAACAAGACGGTTCAAAGGAAGTCGTCGAACGAGATATGGAAGCGATGGCGCGCATTTGCCGTGAACAAAACGCTATTTCCGTCCAAGTAGCAAAAACGGAAGAAGAAGCAAATAACTTGCGCACCGCAAGACGTTCTGCTTTATCGGCGCTCGCTCGTTTAAAACCGACGACGATTTTAGAAGACGCAACTGTCCCACGCTCACAAATCGCCAATATGGTAAAAGCGATTAACGACATCGCGAAAAAATATAACGTCAACATTTGTACGTTCGGTCACGCTGGAGATGGCAATCTTCATCCAACATGTCCGACGGATGTGCGCGACAAAGACGAAATGCATCGCGTCGAGCAAGCGTTTGAAGACATATTCGCTAAAGCAATTGAACTTGGTGGTACGATTACAGGCGAACATGGCGTCGGCGTCATGAAAGCTCCTTATTTAGAATGGAAGCTCGGCAAAGAAGGCATTGCGGCGATGAAGGCGATCAAACAAGCGCTTGATCCGAACAACATTATGAATCCGGGGAAAGTGTTCGCTAAAAGTACGCGCAAACGGGTGGTGATTACACGATGAAAAACGAACATCATATCCAACAACAATTTCAAGCGCGCATGAATGAAGACGAGCTATTAAACTGTATGCGTTGCGGTTTTTGCTTGCCGACATGCCCGACGTATATTGAATCCGGCTTTCAAGAGTCGCACTCCCCGCGCGGGCGCATTGCGTTAATGAAAGCGGTCGTCGATGGACTCATTGAACCGGATGAAGATGTCGAACGTTCCCTTCAACTATGTCTTGGCTGCCGTGCGTGTGAACCGGTTTGCCCTTCTGGCGTCCGCTACGGTCATTTGCTTGAAGAAGCGCGCGACATTATCGCACAACATAAAACGTATTCGCCGATCGTCCGTTTCATTCGCCATATTGTATTTAAACAGCTTTTTCCACATCCAAAACGGATGCGCATGGTGACGGCGCTTATCGGCTTTTATCAACGTTTCGGATTGCAGACGCTCGTTCGTAAACTCGGCTTGTTGCGCCTATTACCAAGCCATTTAGCGACGATGGAAAACGTATTGCCGAACGTGCCAACGTGGAAACAAATGAACGAACGCCCGACGCACGTTGGGGCACTCATCCCTCGAAAGCGCCGCGTCGCCTTTTTTAGCGGTTGTTTAATGGATACGATGTTTATGGACATAAACGATGCGACGATGAAACTGTTGCAGCTTGTTGGGTGCGATATCGTCATTCCTGAAACGCAAACGTGCTGCGGGGCGCTTCATGGGCATAGCGGTGAAAAAGCAGACGCAAAAACTTTAGCAAAGCGCAACATTGAAGCGTTTGAAACACTTGATATTGACTACATCGTCACAAACGCTGGCGGCTGCGGCGCCTTTTTAGTTGAATACGACCATTTGTTAAAAGACGATCCCGTTTGGGCGGAGCGCGCAAAAGCGTTTGTCGCAAAAGTGAAAGACGTATCAGTCATTTTAGTCGAGCTCGGCTTTCATCATAAAAATTGGCACATACCAAACCAAATTGTGACGTACCAAGACTCGTGCCATTTGCGCAACGTCATGAAAACAGCGAAAGAGCCGCGCCTTCTTCTGCAATCGATTGCAGGTGTCGAATTTCGCGAAATGAAAGATGCCGACCGATGCTGTGGGTCTGCAGGCATTTATAACATCATCGAACCGGACATGTCGATGCAAGTGCTCGATTACAAAATGGAACAAGCAAAACAAACGAAAGCGACGACGATTGTGACCGCTAATCCGGGTTGCTTGCTGCAAATGAAGCTCGGCATTGAGCGGGAAGGACTCACAAACGTACGCGCCGTTCATCTCGTTGAGTTGCTTTTAGAAGCCGTTGAAGCGACAAAACAAATGAACAAACCGCTCAAACAAATCGGATAGGGTATGAGTATTCATGCCCTTTTCTTTTTTAATCGCTCCTCTAGTTCGCGCCTCTTTTGTTGCAACTCTGCTTCGCTATACGTTTTTCGCTCATATTGTGTATAGTCGATATGTAGCCATTCTGGAATCATTTCTGTTCGCACCGCTCGTTTTCTTCTATGTTTGGAACGCATATATCCGTTTTTCTTCCAGTTGCGTAAAATACCTTCCGCATATGTCCACGTTTTCACCCCGTTTTTTAATGCAGTCGCTAGCGCTTCTAGCACCCATTCCTCTGACGTTTCATTGACCCATAACGCCATTTTTTCTTCGATATAACTATTCATCGTCCCAAAACCGTTTTGTTCATAAAATTGGATCATGTTTTGTAATGTATCATCTGTTGTTATATTTGTTTGTCTGTTCATATTGCGATGTGCGTCTTGGCAAGTTGACATGTGCGACACGTCATGTGGCATCGTCGCTTGTTTATGTTGCGCGTTCGTGTCATCATTTTGGCACTCTTCTTCGCCATTCATGACGTTCGCTAGCACATTATAATCAATGCGATACCATTTTGTTTTATCAAGCTTTGAGCGATAGCGCGAAACGACAATCCGTTTTTTCTCAAGCCGGACGATCGTGCGCCGAATCGTGCTTTCCGACCAAAACGGAAATTGTTTTCGCCATCCTTCGTATGTGTTATACACCCACGTATATCCATCATATGTATGCGTACTTTTTCCGAGCCAATAATGAAGCTGTTGTAAAAAAATACTTTCATTCAACCCAAGCTTCACCGCAACCGTCGGCAAAACAAATAACGGATCATCATCGACTAACCATTTCATCTCCATCCCTCCTACCTACATCTATCGCCTCGTGTGCGACATTTGGTTAGGGGGGAAAAGAAAAAAGAGAATGCGTATGCATTCCCTTTAGGCCTCCGGTGTAAATGTGCGCTGGGCGAGTTCGTTGTCAAGCATAAATAGCGAGTTGCTGTCGTTTTCGATGCGCTTAAGCTTTTGAATGAGCGTATCAAACAACGACTCTTCTTCGACTTGTTCGTCAATAAACCATTTTAAAAAGTTCATCGTCGCGTGTTCGCGCTCGTCTAACGCTAAGTCGGATAGTTTGTAAATGCGGCGCGTCACTTCTTTTTCATGGGCGAGCGCTTTTTCAAAGCAATCGCGAACGGACGTAAATTCGTTATTTGGCGATGGAAAACCGGTCATAATCGCTCGCTCGCCAAGCGCGTTAATAAAGTTGTAAAACTTCATCGCATGGAAACGCTCTTCTTCCGCTTGGACTAAAAAGAAATTCGCAAAGCCGTCCAGTCCTTCTGCCGAGCAATATGCCGCCATCGCCATATACGCATGCGCGGAATAAAATTCGAAATTCATTTGTTCATTTAGTCCGTTTAACAATTTTTCACTTAACATACATCAACACTCCTCTCTTTCTTATTATAACAAAAAGAGGAGGAACGTGCCTCCCTCTTATTCGTTTTGCGCTTTTTTTAGCGTCTGTATCGCTTCTTTTTGTTGTTTCGTTTCTTTTCCTGAGAAAAACCAGCCGCCAGCTGCAATCGCTAAAAGCACGATCCAGAAAATCGACTTCCATAACGCCGAATGCGCAAAATGTTCAGAGACGATCGCTAAACTTGGGTGCGCTAGCGTATATACCGCCAATTTCACCCCAACCCAACCAACGATTAAAAATGCAGCCGATTCTAAGCTTGGACGTTTTTGTAATAGCTTGACAAACGCATTTGCCGCAAAACGCATAATAATGACACCAATTAATCCACCGGCAAAGATCACTAAAAACTTCCCGCCGTCCATACCTCCGATCGGTGGTAAATTTGTATTCGGCAACGTCATCGCTAAAGCAACGGCCGCTAAAATCGAGTCAATCGCAAACGCTAAGTCAGCAAGCTCGACTTTCAATACCGTCATCCAAAAACCAGATTGTTTTTTCCCTTCTTTATGTGAACCGTCTCGATTTTTCGTCATAAAATGATGCACGGCGATAAACATTAAATATAACGCACCGAGCGCTTGAATTTGCCAAATGCTCACTAAATACGAAATGACGAATAACGCAGCAAAGCGAAGAATAAACGCCCCGGCAAGCCCGTAAAAGAGCGCCCGCTTTTGTTGCTTTTCTGGTAAATGCTTCACCATGACCGCCATAACAACAGCGTTATCGGCAGCTAAAATGCCTTCTAAACCGATTAAAACGAGAAGCACCCAACCATATTCTAATAACATAGATACATCCATCAATGATCCCTCCTGTAATATGTAGTTTTCCCCTCGCCCGTCGGCAAAAATCCATGAAAACGCAAAAAAGACCTTTGCCAAACGGCAAAGGTCTCGCTAGACACATGTTGTGCCAACAAAGCCGATGGACGATGTCCATGAACTGACGACTTTGTTTTCAGGCAACGCCTGAACGCTACTCCCCTTTGTAAAGGAAAACTATGTTATTTGTAATTTCATTATAAGCATACGAACTTATTTTGTCAATCCATTAACCCACTTGTTTTTGTTCCACGTTCCCATCATTTAATTTGCTATGTTTGCGGCCGTATAAAAAATAAATGACAAGACCGACCGCAAGCCAGCCGCCAAAGCTTAACCATGTTGTCGCTGGAAGTTGTAGCGCTAAATACAAACAAAACGCCACAGCCAACAAAGGAATGACTGGTACAAACGGCACCATAAAGCTCCGTTTTAAATCCGGTTCTGTTTTACGTAAAATTAAAATACCGATCGCCACAGTTGTAAACGCAAACAACGTTCCGATATTTGTTAAGTGAGCTAATTTATTTAGCGGAATAACCCCGGCAAAAATGGAAACCGCAATGCCTGTCACCCATGAGTTGACGAGCGGTACTTGTTTTCGCTCGCTCACTTTCGCAAAAAGGGAAGGAAGCAAGCCGTCGCGGCTAATTGCGTAGAAGAGGCGCGTTTGCGCATAAAGCATAACGAGAAGCACCGTCGTAATTCCTGTAATCGCACCGAGCGAAATAAATCCTGCCACCCAATCTTGATGAATATAATTTAACGCAAAAGCAACTGGATTTTTTACGCCTAATTGGTCGTACGGCACAATGCCTGTTAAAATGAGCGACACCGCAATGTATAACAACGTACAAATCGCAAGCGATGCGATAATACCGATCGGCATGTTGCGCTGCGGATTGCGCACTTCTTCTGCCGCTGTCGATACCGCATCAAACCCTAAGTACGCGAAAAACACTGTTGCAGCTCCTGCGGCAACACCTGAAAACCCAAACGGCATAAACGGCGTCCAGTTTTCTGGCTTCACATACCAAACCCCAACCGCAATAAATAATAAAATGACAGCCACTTTAATAAAAACCATCACCGCATTAAAGCGCGCTGATTTTCTCACGCCTTGCGTCAATAAAAACGTAATAAGCAAGACGATGACAATTGCTGGTACGTCAATAAACGTTCCGTTCGCTGGATCGTATGCGCTTGTTAATGCCTTTGGCAACTCAATTCCAAATCCAGCGAGCAACCCTTGAAAGTAGCCAGACCATCCAGCCGCTACTGCTGACGCTGCCACTCCGTACTCTAAAATTAAATCCCAGCCAAGCATCCAAGCAATTAACTCACCAAACGTCGCATAGCTGTACGTATAGGCGCTTCCCGATACCGGTACGCTTGAAGCAAATTCCGCATAACAAAGCGCCGCAAAGACGCACGCCAATCCTGATAAAATAAACGAAAGAACGAGCGCTGGTCCTGCATGTTCAGCAGCCGCTACGCCTGTTAAAACGAAAATTCCTGTTCCAATAATCGCTCCGATGCCAAGCATCGTTAAATCAAATGCGCCTAATTCTTTTTTGAGCGCTGCCCCTTTTCCCGACTCGATCATGAGCGCCTCAATGGACTTTTTCCGAAACAAACTCATCGTTGTAAACTCCCCTTACTTGTTATGTTCATTTTATACTTTAACGCCCAAAATCGTTAAAGACAATACTTTTTCGCTATTTCGAAATATTTTTATTTTTCCAATAACAAAGGGAATGTTACTTTCATCGTCGTTCCGCGCCCTTTTTCGCTTTCCATCGTCCACGTGCCGTCCATCATTTCAATGATGCGAATCGATACCATCGCCCCGAGCCCTGTCCCTTTTTCTTTCGTGCTGAAATACGGTTCCCCATATCGCGCCAGCTGCTCTTTTGTCATTCCTTTTCCTTCATCGCGCACGACGATCGTAACCGTTTTTTCAGCGACATATACAGCGACGTACACCGCCCCATCGCCTTCTATCGCTTCAATTCCATTTTTTATTATATTTAAAAAGCATTGCCGAAAATATTGTCCGTTCCCTTTGATCGTCGCATGTATAAGTGTTGGGACGATTTTCACCCCATGAATGTTCGCAAACGGACATAACATGTCGATCACTTTTTGTAGTTCATGATGCACATGAAGCGGTTCTGTTTTTTCTGGGAACGGCTTCGCAAACGTTAAATAATCGTCAATAATGGCACAGGCACGGTCTAATTCCTCAATGGCGATATTCATATATTGCTCTTTCTTTTCCTCTGATATGTCTTTTCCTCTCATCAGTTGCATAAATCCCTTGACAACGGTAAGGGGGTTGCGAATTTCATGGGAAATGCTTGCGGCAAGCTGGCTAACGACTTCCATTTTCTCCAGCTTGATCGCTTTCGAACGAATGAGCAACGCTTCTCGTAACGTTTCCATCATAAACACAACAAATAGTACGGCGACAGGAGGGACGAGAATAAAATCAACGATGTACGACTCGCTCACTTCGAAATCGGAAATCGCTATCGCTAATATCGTTGCTGCAATCGCAAGAATAAACGTCATTCCCATGGAAGCAATCATCCGTTTTGTTTTCGATAACCGTTTAAAAAATGGAGAAAACAAACTTCCGAAAATAAACATCATGACATAAACAGCGACCGTAATAAACTGATACCCGTACATCACCCATCGCGCAACGAGTAAAATAATAAGCAACGGCAGGCTCACCGTCCATCCGCCGTAAAACGTGCCGATGAGAAACGGAACTTGCCGCAAATCGTGCACGCAATCGGGCGCGATGTAAATCGGATATTTCATACATAAAATAAGCGGCACGCTTAAGCAAACAACAAACAACAAACGTTGATACACTTTTTTGCGCTGGAAAAATCGAACGTAATCGTATAAAAAGTAAAAGAAAAAAATGCTCACTAAAATGTAAAACAAATTGTTTAACACGTGCTGATTGATATATGTCATCTTTCTCAACTCTCCCACATCGTTCATCCTTTTTTCAGTTTCGCGAAAACTTTTTCCGTTGTCAATGCAGCGACATCTTTGAAAAATGATCACGTTTCCATTATGATAAAGATGCAAACTACATAGTGGAGATGGTCATATGAACGATCGGCGTTATTTGCCGCTTTTATTTGTTGTTATGTTTTTAGTCATGATGGGGTTTGGCATTATTATTCCTGTTCTTCCGTTTTATGCAGAAAACATTGGCGCCACCCCGACGCAACTCGGCTGGTTAATGGCCGTATATTCTTTCATGCAATTTTTATTTGCGCCCATGTGGGGCAAACTTTCTGATCGATACGGACGAAAACCGATGTTACTGATCGGCATTTTCGGTTTAGCACTTTCGTTTTTTTTATTTGCCTTGGCGACAAAACTTTGGATGTTGTTTGCCGCTCGCATCATCGGTGGCTTTTTATCTGCCGCAACGATGCCGACAGCGATGGCATACGTTGCTGATGTGACGACAGAAGAAAATCGCGGCAAAGGAATGGGCATCATCGGGGCAGCTGTCGGACTTGGATTTATTTTCGGTCCAGCGATCGGCGGTGTGTTTTCAAAACACAGCTTAACCGTTCCGTTTTGGATCGCAGGCAGTTTAGCGCTCATAACTACCGTGTTCGTTTTCTTTTTCTTACATGAGTCGCTACCGAAAGAAAAACGAGTGAATACGCAAAAGACACATCCATCGCTTATGTCTGCCTTGCAAAGCCCGCTCGCGCGCCTATACGTATTACAGTTAATTGTCACGTTTTCACTTGCCGGGCTTGAAGCGACGTTTGCTTATTTTGCGGCAAAACGTGCAGGGTTGTCTTCAACGGAACTTGGCTACATTTTTATGATCATGGGGCTTGCCGGTGCCATCGTTCAAGGGGGAATGCTCGGAAAGCTCATTCAATCGTTCGGTGAAGGAACGGTCATTCGCGCTGGACTATTTCTTTCGGCGCTTGGCTTTTCGCTCATTTTATTCATCCATAACTTTTGGACAGCAGCACTTTATTTAACGATTTTCGGCATCGGCAACGGCGTCATTCGCCCATGTGTATCCGCCTTGTTAACGAAACATACGACCGATGGACAAGGAAGTGCTACCGGTATTTTATCGTCGTTCGATTCGCTCGGACGCATCGGTGGACCAGCGATTGCGGGCTGGCTGTTTACAGTTAAACCAAGCTTGCCGTATATGACAGGAATTGTACTCACATTCGTTTCATTCGCTCTCTTTCAATCGTTTCAACGAACAACGATGCAAAAAGGCTCCGTTTAATTCGGAGCCTTTTTTTCTCAAACAACGTATAATTTATTCAAAATATTAGCACATTTTCCATGATGACAGTACAGAAAATATAGTATAATTTTGTTAGAGGGGATAAAAAAATGGGGGGTAGTAACTGTTAAAATATTTTTGTGAAAATCTATAAAAATCTATATACAATTTATAAGAAATTACAAGGCAAAAGAGCAAATAAAGT
>NZ_JBTZSY010000055.1:0-12797 GCF_054815885.1 Anoxybacillus sp. TBDG-1 | reverse complement strand
AACCAAAAAAATCGGTCGAGAAAAAAATCTCCCACAAAGTCTTGACTCAAACGTATTCCTCCAACTTCATTCATGTTTTACAAATGTAAATGTAAAATATGAAGATGGGAGAAGTTTGAAAAGTAAGTGAAAGAAATGTGAAATCCCCTTTTCCATATCGGAAAAGGGGATTTCGTTATTTCATTAAATATACGCGCGCTTCATACGGACGCAATGTAAAGCGTGTTGCATGTTTATGTGGCTTCACATCGTAGTTTGCTAACACCAATTGCTCGCTATTTAATTTCAACGAATCATAGCGATACATCGTTTTACGGTCTGTTAAGTTCACGATGACGATCGCTTTTTCTTCACCGAGTGTACGCGTATATGCATAAATCGCTTTATGATTTTCTAATATTAAATCATATGTTCCGTAAACAAATACTTCATGTTGTTTTCTTAGTTGAATCATGCGCTTGTAAAAGTTTAGTACAGAGTTCGGTTCGTTTAACTGCTTTTTGACGTTAATTTGTTTATAATTTTCATTCACTCCAATCCAAGGTGTTCCAGTCGTAAATCCAGCATTTTCTTCATCCGACCATTGCATCGGTGTACGTGAATTATCGCGACCGTTTTTCCAAATCCAATGCATCACTTCTTCGTGTGGACGACCTTTAGCTCGCTCAATGCGATAATAATTTTTAATAGCAACATCGTCATATTCATCAATCGTTTCAAAGCGCACATTCGTCATGCCGATTTCTTGTCCTTGATAAATAAACGGCGTCCCTTGCATAAGGAAATATAATGCTCCTAACGCTTTGGCACTTTCAACAAGATATTGTTCATCATTTCCCCATGTCGACACTGAACGCGGTTGGTCATGATTTTCAAGAAATAGCGCATTCCACCCAACACCTTCTAATCCCTTCTGCCATTTCGTTAATACCCGCTTTAATTTACGAACATCAACACCGCCATCTGTTCCTTTTTGCCAAAGTCCAAGATGTTCAAACTGAAAAATCATATTAAAAATGCCGTTTTCTTCACCGACCCAATCTTCTGCTTCCTCGACCGTTACTCCGTTCGCTTCGCCGACCGTCATAATGTCATAACGCGCAAACGTTTGCGCTTTCAGCTCACGAAGATAGTCCATGATCCCTTCTTGATTCATATGCCCATCAAACGAAGGGACATAGTCAAGTCCTTTTGGATTTGGTAGATCAGGGAGTCCTTCTTTTTTCTTAATGTGTGAAATCGCATCAACACGGAACCCATCAATGCCTTTATCAAGCCACCAATTAATCATATCATATAACGCGCGGCGAACATCTTCATTTTCCCAATTTAAATCCGGTTGCTTCGTCGCAAACACGTGCAAATAATATTGATCAGTTGCCTCATCATACTCCCACGCTGAACCGCCGAAAATGCTTTCCCAGTTGTTTGGCTCTTTTCCATTTTTCCCATCGCGCCAAATGTACCAATCGCGCTTTGGATTGTCGCGTGACGAGCGCGATTCAATAAACCATGGATGCTCATCGCTCGTATGGTTAATAACGAGATCTAAAATGACTTTCATGTCGCGCTTATGAATTTCTTCAAGCAACTGATCGAAATCTTCCATCGTGCCAAACTGCTCCATAATGTCTTGATAGTCGCTAATGTCATAGCCGTTGTCAGCATTTGGCGATTTATAAATGGGACAAATCCATATAACATCGATTCCAAGGTCTTTTAAATAATCAAGCTTTTGAATAATCCCTTGCAAATCACCGATGCCATCTCCGTTCGAATCCATAAAGCTTCTCGGATATATTTGATATGCAATCGCTTCTTTCCACCAAGCTTTTTTCACGTAAAATCCTCCTCAATCCAATCAAAATAAATCGCTTTCAATGATTATTACTCTTTCATGTTAATATACAAACGGCTTCGTTTAAAGAGGAAGTTGCACTTTTTCATAAAAAATTTCGTTTTTGTTGTGCAAACGTTTTAAATACGAACAAAAATAGACAACGATGTATCATCGTTGCCTACTGTATACTTATAATTTATTCCATTTCATTCATTTTATTCGTTCGATTTGAAATCGTAATGCGACCGATAAACATCGCAAAAATAAAACCGATGCCAACAAAAATCAATCCATATAAAAACACATCGCTTAACGCATCAACGAGCGTTTGTTTTAATACAGGCACAAACATTTGTTGCATTTGTTCGGGAATTTTTTTCAACGTCTCTGGATTTAAAATGACTGAATATACGCTTTGCGGATTCGATTCAACAAGTTGTTTAAATGAATCCATCATCGCATGCGCTTGTTCCGGTAATTGTTGTAACAACGGGAGAAACTTCGCTTCCAATAAATCTTTCGAACGATGGTTCATAATCGCTCCTAACAACGTCGCTCCAAACGTTCCACCGATTTGACGGAAAAACTGGCTCGATGATGTCACAACGCCAAGCTGCGACTTCGGAAACACTTCTTGTAACGCTAGTGTAATCACCGGATTGACAAACCCCAACCCAAAACCAAGCGTTGCCATAAATAACATCGCGGTCCATTTATTTGTATGAACATCCATTGTCGACAATAAGAAAAAGCCGAGCGCCACAAGCACCATTCCGACAATAACTTGAGGGCGAACTCCAACTTTTTGTACAAGTCGCCCGCCAATCATGCTAGCAATAATGAGCGCAAACATCATCGGAAACATCATCGTTCCCGATTCTGACGGACTCATCCCGATAATGCCTTGCATAAAGAGCGGCACGAACATAATCGCTCCAAACATGCCAACAGACATAAAAAATCCGACACTATTAAGTACAACAAATGTTTTATTTTTTAATAAATGCATCGGCATAATTGGCTCTTCTGCTTTTCGCTCAACAAATACAAATAAACTAAAGAAAACGACAGAGCTAGCTAATAAAGAAACGATTTGCCATGATAGCCAAGCGTATTTATCGCCACCAAACGTTAAAGCAAGCAATAACGAAACAACGGCGACAACCATCGTAAACATACCGGCTAAATCAAGCTTTACTCGCTCAACTATACGATGATTATGCAAACCGACTGAAATAAGCACAATCGCTAATATACCAACAGGAAGGTTAATATAAAACACCCAGCGCCAATTTAACGAATCAACAATCCATCCACCGACTTGCGGACCAAGAATAGATGCTAACCCAAATACACTACCAAACACACCTTGCCATTTCGCACGCTCTGCTCCTGTAAACAAGTCACCGATGACAATCATCGCCATCGGCATCATAATGCCTCCCCCAATGCCTTGAATGGCGCGGAAAATAATGAGCTGAGTCATCGTATCCGCCATGCCACATAACGCTGAACCAATAATAAAAATCGCTAATCCTAAAATATAAATAGACTTTCGACCAAATAAGTCAGCAAGCTTCCCTGCAATCGGGACAATCGTTGTCGATGTGAGCATGTATGCGGTTGTTAGCCATGCCATCATACTTAATCCACCAAGATCGCCAACAATACGGGGCAACGCTGTGCCAACGATCGTGCCATCGAGCGCCCCGAACAACATCGCCACAAGTAATCCGGTAATTAAAATGCCTCGTTTTTGTCGTATATTTGCAATACTTGTTTGTATTGCTGCTTGTTCTTTCATATATCTCACTTCTCCTCTTTTTCGTTTATCGCAGCAATTTTTTCGATAATATAGACAAACTGTTCAAGTTCATCGAATTGCAATTGTCTTAAATAACGCTCAATAATTTTTCTTCGCTCCGCCCGCGCATGTTCAAGCATTTCTCTCCCCTTTTCAGACAACTGTACATACACGACGCGACGATCTTCCTCATCTCGCTCGCGCAACACAAGCCCACTTTTATATAAGCGATCAATCATTGTCGTAATCGCGCTCGGTTTGACAAACATTTCGTCCGCCAATTCGCTCACTGTGCATTTTTCACGCTTTGAAAGCAAATTTAAAATAAAAAACTGCGGTTTCGTTAAGCCAATCTCTTCTTTCGCTAAATCAGCTGCCAATTTGCGAACGGCTAACGAAAACGCATGCTCTAACCGCTCAACAAGCGCGGTGAAAGGCGTTTGCTCCATACACATCCCTCTTTCTTTAAATATATAAATATTTAATATAGTTAAATATACACGAAGGAAAATATCAAGTCAATGAATCATTCCTGACGTATCAAACGATGCGTTCGTTCATACATTGTCATAAGGAGGGAGCGCGATGAAACGTGATGAACAAAAAGCGTTAGAAAAAGCCATTGCGGAAATTACGGAAATTGCCGAAGGGTTTGGGCTTGATTTTTATGAAATGCGCTATGAAATTTGCCCGGCTGATATTATTTACACATTTGGAGCATACGGCATGCCGACACGTTTTTCACATTGGAGTTTTGGGAAACAATTTCATAAAATGAAACTTCATTATGATCTCGGATTAAGTAAAATTTACGAGCTTGTCATTAACTCCGATCCGTGCTACGCCTTTTTATTAAATACAAATACGCTTATTCAAAATAAATTAATTGTCGCACACGTCCTTGCACATAGTGACTTTTTTAAAAATAACGTTCGCTTCAGCAACACAAAACGAGACATGGTCGAAAGCATGGCGGCAACAGCGGAACGAATTAAGCATTACGAACACGAATACGGAAAACAAGAAGTCGAAAATTTTTTAGACGCTGTATTAGCCATTCAAGAGCATATTGACCCTTCGCTTCTTCGACCAAAGCTTTCATGGACGATGGCTGATACGGAAGTATACGACGATGATGATGAAACACCAAAATCGTCACCATACGACGATTTATGGTCGCTTGATGAAAAGAAAAAAGCTCCACAAACGCGAAAAAAACGAAGAAAATTTCCTCCACATCCTGAGAAAGATTTATTGCTGTTTATTGAAGAATATAGTCGTGAACTCGATGAATGGCAGCGCGACATTTTAACGATGATGCGAGAAGAAATGCTTTATTTTTGGCCGCAGCTCGAAACGAAAATTATGAACGAAGGATGGGCGACGTACTGGCATCAACGTATTTTACGTGAAATGGATTTAACGAGCGATGAAGCGATTGAATTTGCGAAATTAAATGCAGGCGTTGTGCAACCTTCACGTACAGGCATTAATCCATACTATTTAGGACTGAAAATTTTTGAAGATATCGAAAAACGGTGGGACAATCCGACAGAAGAAATGAAAAAACTTGGCGTCAAACCGGGTTCAGGACGTGCGAAAATATTTGAAGTACGCGAGCTAGAATCTGACATCTCCTTTTTGCGCAACTATTTAACGAAAGAACTCGTCATGCGCGAAGATATGTATTTATTCCAAAAACAAGGAAAAGACTACAAAATTGTTGATAAACATTGGGAACATATACGCGATCAACTTGTGAACATGCGCGTAAACGGTGGCTTCCCATACATTACAGTGAACGATGGCGACTATATGCGCAATGGGGAACTATATTTAAAACATTCGTATGAAGGCATTGAACTAGACGTCAAATATTTAGAAAAAGTGCTTCCTTACATTTATCAACTTTGGGGGCGCGCCGTTCATATGGAAACAATCATCGAAAACAAGCCAACGCTATTCACATACGACGGACGAAACGTACAACGAAAATATATATGAGCTACTGAGTGAATAATTAACAGAAAGTTTACATTTTATGTAAACTTTCTGTTCTTTCTCTCAGTAATTACATAAAGTTTGTGTCACAGCATTTATTTAATTAAAATCTTACCTGTGTTCTTAAAACGTTCTATAATGACAAATAGTCGAGAATAGCAATCTTGAATAGTTTTTTCATTCCTAATATTATTGTAAAGTCCTATACCAAAGTATGTATCTTTATAAAATCCTACCACATAGTCCCCAGATTTTATGGTGTGAGCGTCTTCATAACTTAATTGGTCATCAAGAAACGCCAAATAGACCTTTTCAGAATCAATAAAAACAAATGGAATAGGGGATTCCCAATAAATTTTAGCATACTGTGGCTCAGCTGCCTCTTTTAAGTGTTTTTTGGTGATAAATACACTATCCACCTTTGTAACAAATTTTTTTTGCAAAACGTCTTCCAGTGACATTTGAACGAAAGAAATATTATTTTCCCTAATATTAGGAATATCTCCAACAATACCAATTTTTAGTTCTCGTCCTAAATAAACTGGCGAATGAAAATTTGCTCCCTCATTTTCTTTGTGGATCAAATACGAAACAAAGAACATTAATATAACTATTATGAATAGTTTTCTCATAATTCCCTCCTAGATGAATGATAATCAAAACAACTACATTACACCAGATGGGTAGATGTTAATACTAAACCAATGTTACAGGAATTTCAAGCAGGAAGTAAGTATTTCCAAGGAACTATACAGGTCGATTTAGAGCCAACTGGTTATTATTACGTTGTAAATGGAAGTTTTTACAATAACACTATCGTAACCCATACTGGAACAACGGGCGCTAATACAATTTGGACAGCTACATATACTGTAAGTACAACATCTAATTATTAAGGTTCATTATATACAGGTGTTCAGTGGAAGACCGTCATCTATTAAATACAATGTAACTATATAAGTTGTGGTTTTGTTTTAGATGGCAGTATTTGCTCTGCTTGTCATCGTGCCAGTTTGTCCAGTGATAAGAACGGAACATAGAAGTTCAGAAATCTTTATATTACAACCTATACAAGGCTAACCTAAAGTTTTAGGTTGGCCTTATTTTAATGGCAATGATAAATTAATGTAACTCTCTTACATATATTTTCAAAACCGTATGAATTCACTGAACCAATTAGTCGTTTTTTTATTGAAACTTTTTTCTTTTTTTTCCGTACATACATATAAATAACAAGAAAGGTGGGTTTATATGGAGAAACGTTCAGTTACAGGAATCATCATCGGCACAGTGGCAGGTCTTTTTCTTCTTGTCGCTGCATTAACGTCATGGTACACCGTTGATGAGTCAGAACAAGCGATTATTTTAACATTTGGTAAAATTGATGAGGAGGTAACGACACCCGGACTACATTTCAAGCTTCCTTGGCCGATTCAAACGGTCGAAACGTTATCGCGCGAAACGTTTAGTTTACAATTCGGCTACAAAGAGGAAAACGGAAAAGTTGTCGCATCAAACGAAGGAGATACGAAAATGATTACCGGCGATGAAAATATTGTCCTCGCTGATATGGTCGTCCAATGGAAAATTACCGATCCTGCAAAATTTCTTTATCGTTCATACGAGCCGGAACAAATTTTATATAATGCGACATCTGCTTCTTTACGCAGCGTCATCGGTAGTTCGAAAATCGACGATGCCTTAACGTCAGGAAAGGCAAAAATCGAAGCGGATGTGCGCGAATCGCTCACCGCATTAATGAAAAAATACGATATCGGCATTTCGATTTTAGCTGTGAAGTTACAAGACGTTGACTTGCCGAACGACGAAGTGCGCAAAGCATTTACAAACGTTACCGATGCGCGTGAGACGATGAATACAAAAATTAACGAAGCGAATAAATACCGTAACAAACGGACGAAAGAAGCCGAAGGGGAAAAAGATGCCCTCATCTCCCAAGCCGAAGCTGATAAAGTGGCGCGGATTGAAAAAGCGTACGGAGATGTCGCCAAATTTAACGCCTTATACGAAGAATATAAAAACGCGAAAGACATTACAAAACAACGGTTAATGATGGAAACACTTGAACAAGTGCTTCCATACACGCGCATTTACATTATGAACGACGATGGTAATACACTAAAATATTTACCAATTCAACCGATTGAAAAACAAACGACAGAGAAAAAGAAAGAACAAGGGAGTGGTAATGAATGACAAACTTCCAAGACGATCAAAACGTCATCAACTTGAAAGATAAACTTCCGATGAAATGGTTTCGGTTTATAGTTAGTGGCGGCATTGCACTTATTTTACTTATTGTTGTTTTAACAAATATATACATCGTTCATGAAAATGAATATAAAGTTGTTCGTCAATTTGGGGAGATTGTCCGCATCGATCAAACGCCAGGATTACGCTTTAAAATTCCTTTTATTCAAAGCGTCACATCATTGCCGAAAGCACAAATCTTTTATGACGTCGCTGAAGCGGAAATTAATACAAAAGATAAAAAGCGTATTCTTGTCAATCATTACGCCATTTGGGAAATTACAAATCCGAAAGAAATGATTCAAAATGCCCGTACGTTAGAAAACGCAGAATCAAAAATGGATGAATTTATTTTCTCGATTGTTCGTACTGAGCTTGGACGGTTAAATTACGATGAAATTATTAATGACGAAAAGTCATCACGCGGCAGCTTAAACGATGAGGTAACCGCAAAAGTAAACGAACTGTTACAGCAAGACCGTTACGGCATTCGCGTCGTCGATGTACGTATGAAACGCATTGACTTGCCAGAAGAAAATGAACAATCCGTTTATAAACGCATGATTTCCGAACGTGAATCGAAAGCGCAAGAATATTTATCGATGGGAGATGCTCAAAAACAGCGCATTATCGCGCAAACAGACCGCGAAGTAAAAGAAATGCTCGCCAAAGCGCAAGCGGATGCTGAACGTATTCGCGCAGCAGGTGAACAAGAAGCAGCACGCATTTATAACGAAACATTTGCAAAGGATCCTGAATTTTATTCGTTTTACCGTACGCTCGAATCGTATAAAACGACGATTGGCGAAGATACGGTCGTCATTTTACCAGCCAATTCACCTTACGCGAAATGGCTATTGGGGCAAACGCGCTGAAAATTCAGCGCGTTTCGTGCTCAAGTAACCATTTTTTTCGCTCTATTCCCCACGCATATCCACCAAGTTCTCCACTCGTGAGAATGACACGATGACAAGGAATGATGACCGTGATCGGATTGCTGCCGACAGCATTTCCAACGGCTCGTACCGCTTTCGGTTGACCAATTTGTTTGGCAATATCGGCATATGAAACCGTTTGTCCATAAGGAATCGTTTGTAACGTTTCCCACACGCGAATTTGAAACGGGGTTCCCACGAGCTTTAGCGGGATCGAAAACAATGTCCGTTTCTTTTGAAAGTATTGTTCAATCTCCTCCATCCATGGCATAAAGCTAGTTGGAATATTTCTCTCTCTACATTGTTCCACAACATCTATGCGCTCTATGCTTTCATCTGTTCCAATCATTTGTAACCAACCGATTGGCGATTCATAATACGCGATATGTTTCTCCATAACCAACTCTCCTCTGCCAAATCGCACAACATTTACAGCGAAAAAAACCGACCGTTTTTTCATACACTACATATAGCTCCTCACGATAAGGAGGGTTTGTATTGCATACAGCCGACTACGACAAAGCTCTTTACTATACGTACCGTTCGGAATGGGATCATTTACTCATTCTTATGGTACGCACAAAAGACGATTTACTTTCAAAAAAAATTGAACAGTTTCTTCATGCATACAACTTCGAAAAAGATTATACTGTCGTCCAAAAGCGATTGAATGCATTGTTACGTTACATCGATCACGCGTTAGACGTATATGAACAAGAACCGACGCTTACGATGGAATATAATTAGAGCGAAAGGAATGATCTCCTTTCGCTTTTTATACGACGGGATACGTTTGAATGAGCGGATGTAATACAATTTCATCCACTAACATATATTTCGGTGCACTCGCCATATAGATGACCGCTTTAGCGACATCTTCTGCCTTTAGCCATTCTGCTTTTTCAGGCAACCCTTGCACAGAGTTAGCGAAGTATGTATCGACCATTCCCGGATTAATTGTACCGACGCGAATGCCGTATGGACGTACTTCTTGCGCAACGCTTCCTGAAAATCCTTGAACGGCATATTTCGTTGCTGTATATGCGGAACCGTTTGAAATTGTATATCGACCAACGTCAGATGAAATTGTAATAATCGTTCCCGAACGTTGCTTTTTCATGTGTGGAAGCACTGCTTTTGTCCCGATAAATACCCCTTGTACATTTACTTCAAATAGTCGCTTCCATTCTTCGACTGTCGTTTCCTCTACAGGCTTAAATACACCGATACCCGCATTATTCACAAGTAAATCAATGCGACCAAATGTAGCAATGGTCGCTTCGACCACTTCATTCATTTGTTGCTCATTTGATACGTCCGCTTGAAACGTTTTTACATCTTTTAATTGCTCGCCAACTCGGTGAATATCCGAGGAGCTGCCAATTAATACAAGCTTCATTCCTTGCTCTGCCAACTTATGTGCAATCGCTAAGCCGATACCGCGCGATGCACCTGTCACAATAGCCACTTGTCCTTGTAACAAATTAAAATCACCCTTTCTACGTTGTCGCTTCTATGTTACTCGTTCCCCATTTAAAAAACAACTGATAAGGCATTACACCTTATCAGCTGTTAACGTATATACTCGCTCCATGACCGCTGTTTCTAATTGCTCTAATTGTTTCTTCGCCTCGGCGAGCGTCCGCCCTTTGACACCAAAATAAAATTTCATTTTTGGCTCTGTTCCAGACGGACGCGCACAAAACCATGAACCATCCTCTAATACGTATTTTAATACGTCCGATTTCGGTAAATGGATCGTTTCTTTTTTACCTGTATTCGCATATACGCGCTCACTTACCTTATAGTCTTCACGAATCACAACACGTTGACTGGCAACAACGGTTGGCGGTTCATTGCGAAATGTCGCCAGTAGTGCGTCGATTCGCTCCGCTCCCTCTTTTCCTTTTAACGTGAGTGAACGCAACCCTTCTTGATAATATCCATATTGTTCGAACAATTGCATAAGCGCCTCATATAAAGATAAGCCTTGCTTTTTATAAAACGCACACACTTCAACAGCAAGCAATGCCGCTTGAATCGCATCTTTATCGCGAGCAAAGTCACCAATTAAATAGCCGTAACTTTCTTCGTAACCAAACTGAAAGACATACTCTCCTGTTTGCTCGTATTGTTTAATTTTTTCACCGATAAATTTAAACCCTGTCAATGTATCCATCGTTTCGATCCCGAATGACTCGGCAATCGCACGTCCAAATTCAGATGTGACGATCGTTTTAAATACGATGCCATTTGACGGCAATATCCCTTTTTCTTTCTTTTGTGAAAGAATGTAATGAAGCAGCAAGCCACCTGTTTGATTACCTGTTAAAACGACGTATTCTCCTTGTTCGTTTTTTACGGCAATACCTAAACGATCTCCATCGGGATCTGTCGCAATTAACATGTCCGCATCAACTTGTTTACCGAGTTGAATCGCTAACTCAAACGCTGCATGTTCTTCTGGATTTGGCGATTTTACTGTTGAAAAATTTGGATCCGGTTGTTCTTGTTCTTTGACAACAAACACGTTTTCATAGCCAAATTCTTTTAATCCGCGTTGCACAAGCTTATTTGCTGTTCCATGAAGCGGAGTAAATACGACTTTCACATCTACTTCACGGGAAAGCCCGGCGCGAAGCGAAATCGTTTTTAATTTTTGTATGTATGCTTCGTCAATTTCTGCACCGATGATTTGAATAAGCCCTTTTTGTTTTAATACGTCTTCTTGTTCGATCGCAAGTTCCCATTCATTTTCAATCGCATTGACATGTTCGATAACAACATCAGCAATATGTGGTGGCAACTGTGCACCATCTTCTCCGTATACTTTATAGCCGTTATACTCTGGCGGGTTGTGACTTGCCGTAATGACAATACCCGAAAAAGCGTGTAAATATCGAACAGCAAACGAAAGCTCTGGCGTCGGGCGAAGCTCATCGAATACGTACGTCTGAATGCCATGGGTTGCCAACGTTTTTGCAGCTTCCATCGCAAACTGCTGTGATTTATGGCGTGAATCGTATGCGATCACAACTCCTCGCTTTTTTGCTTCCTCTCCAAATGATTCGATATATCGTGCTAATCCGGTCGACGCTTTTCGTACGGTATAAATATTCATGCGGTTCGTTCCGGGTCCAATTTCCCCACGCATGCCGCCCGTACCAAACTCTAACGTTTTATAAAAACAATCTTCTAATAACTTTTCGTCTTGTTCAAGTTGTTGCAAGTGCGCCCGCAATTCTTCGTCTAATTGTGCTTTTTTCCAACGCTCATATATCATTTTCCAAGTCATGTTTATCCCTCCATATCCGTTGCTCATTGTAACTTATTCTCGCCTTTTTATACAAATTCCTTTTTTCCTCATAAAAAGGGGCTCCTTTAAAAGAAGCCCCTTTCTTGTTTAATGATATGAAGGTTCAGAAATCTCGGATAACGCTCGTTCTGCTACTTCATCATACGTATGATTTGTAGCAATGTCTCCAAGTGCAACAATGCCACAAAGCTCGTTATTTTGTACGATCGGCAAGCGGCGAATTTGATTTTTTGCCATCACTTTCGCTGCTTCATCCACACTCATATTCGGTGTACCTGTCACCACATCGCTTGTCATGACTTGTGAAACAGGCGTCGCAGGGGTTAACCCTTGCGCAGTTATACGGAGGGTAATATCACGGTCAGTAATCATCCCTTTGACTTTTCCGTTTTCAACAACAGGAATCGCACCGATATTATATTCGTTCATTAGTCGTGCTGCCTCTTGAACAGGTTGATCTGGTGCAACCGTTGCCACTTGGCGCGTCATAATTGATTCAACTGTATAATTCAATATGATCCTCCCCTTTCGCTTCTTATTGTGTACGTTCAACCGTTCATTATGTAAGTAAAATGTGTATGAGTAAAATGTTTGTGGGAGAAAAAAAGACAGGTTCCTGATTTGGTATAA
>NZ_JBTZSY010000054.1:2750-12841 GCF_054815885.1 Anoxybacillus sp. TBDG-1 | reverse complement strand
TAACCAAAAAAATCGGTCGAGAAAAAAATCTCCCACAAAGTCTTGACTCAAACAAGCGTTATAATGGTGATTGCTTGGGAGAAAGACATGTTTTATGATAGAAATGGAAAGAAGAGGTGAGAACGATGATTTGCATTCATAATACATGTTACGAGCTTGTAGAAAATGTGCGCAACGGCTTTAATGAAGAAGCATTTCGTGCTCGCTATACAGACATTTTAAATAAATATGATTACATTGTTGGCGATTGGGGATATAATCAGCTTCGCCTTCGTGGCTTTTTTGATGATTATAATCCAAAAGCGACGTATGATACAAAAATAAGTACATTATCGGAATATTTGTTTGAATATTGTAATTTTGGTTGTGCTTACTTTGTATTGCGTAAAGTAAAAAAATAGGTCAGAACGCCTGACCTATTTTTCATGAATACGGTTGTTGTCCGTTTTTGTCTGGATCATCGTGAACCGGATGTGCCCCTGGATCTTGGCGAGGAATGTTTTGGTGAAGCGATTTATACTCATAATTAAATGCGCTGTAATATCGCTGTCCTTTCTGCCATGGCGTACTTTTATTTTGTACCGGTTCATGTTCACCGCGTGGCGCACCATATGGACCTTCAGGCAATGTCTCTGGAACGAGAAAATTTTTCCTTGCTTCTACCGTTGAGAAATCATGATATGTTTCATCGGTCATGTGAACCCTTCCTTTCGTTTTTTACATAGCGTGCCACTTAACCGACAATTTCATGTAAAAAGCTTCGCAACTCGTGTGCATCTTCTTCGTTTAAGTTGTATACGTACTCAATATATCCAGATTCTTGCAAGTCATCTGAGCCGATGATTGCGTATCGGTTACTTTGTAAATCAAGCACAAGCACTTTTCCATAAAAACGGTCCGTTTGAACGATCGCTAAATCAAATCGATCATTTTTGCCGACGAAGCTGACAAAACGTGTTTTTGTGTCGACTGTATCATCATATAAAAAGAAACGCTCCATACTTCAACCTCCATATGTTTTTGTTTGCTTCTTCATCTTAACAAATTTCGGTTAGATGTGTAAAAGAAAGCGCTATGCTACAATAAAGTAAAAAGTAGAAAGGGAGATGAATGATGTATTTTGTTGATCGTCAAAAAATTGAGAAAACGTTGCAATACATGGAGGAAGTCGTTTCTTATATACAACCATCGTTTCATACACCGATCGAGAAGTTGGCGCTTGAACGTATAGGGCATGTGATTATCGAATCAATTATTGACGTTGGCAACGCAATGATTGACGGTTTTATTATGCGCGACCCGGGAAGTTATGAGGACATTATTGACATTTTAGTCGATGAACGTGTCCTGTCAGTTGAAGATGGAGAAGTATTAAAACGGGTCATTCATTTTCGTAAAAAGCTCGTTCAACAATACATCGCTGTGCCGCATGACGAATTGTTTGAAGTATTGCGGAAACATAAACAAGTACTCGAGTCATTTCCGCGCGCCATTCGTACGTATTTACACAATGAACTTGGCCCTGTGTCCGCCTTTTTAAACGAAAATGTTTAAAAATTGTGCGTATAGGGAAAATCGTGTAAAATGGAAGAGGGTGAAAAGTGATGCGAAAAAAAACCTCTTCCACAAAAGAGCAAATTTTGAAAATGTTAAAAGTACAAAAGCGGTTAACTGTCAGTGAAATGGCGGAACAATTACAAATTACAGAAATGGCTGTGCGCCGTCATTTAAGTGCACTAGAACGCGAAGAACTGATTGAATCGACGCTTGTTCGTCAACCGATGGGAAGACCAACAAACGTCTATCAATTAAGCATCAAAGGACATCAGCGGTTTCCCCGCCATTATCAGCAAACAATGCTAGATTTTTTAGCCGATTTAGAACAAATGGGTGGAAAACAAATTGTAGCAGAGTTGTTCCAAAATCGGCAAGAGCGGTTGAAAAAGCTATACGAACAAAAGTTTGGTGATAAATTGTTTGATGAGAAAATAAAAGAGCTTGTTGCGGTACAAAACGAGCATGGATATATGTCGGAGTTGCTACAACACGATGACGGCTCATTTGAGTTAGTACAACATAACTGCCCCATTGCTGAAGTGGCGCAAGCGTATCCGATTGCTTGTGAGTGCGAACGAAATTTGTTTGAAACGCTCATTCACGAGGCGGAAATTGTGCCGAGGACGTGTTTAGCAGATGGGGATGATGCGTGTCGTTACCATATTAAGCGAAAAAAATGAACAATCGTTGACATTCGCTGCGCTCTTTTTGACAAGTACAGTTGTTTTGCGTTAAAGTGTGAACGTGCAAGTTGTCAAAAGGAGTGGCAAAGGTGAAAACATACAAAGGATATTTAATTGATTTAGATGGTACGATGTATCGTGGGACAGAACGAATTGAAGAGGCATGCGCTTTCGTGCATCGTCTTTATGAAAAAGGCATTCCGTACTTATTTGTAACGAATAACTCTTCCCGCACGCCAGAACAAGTGGCTGAAAAGCTACAGAAATTTGGCATCCCTGCTACGAAAGATCAAGTATTCACGACAAGTCAAGCAACAGCAAATTATATTTATGAGAAAAAGCCAAATGCCTCAGTTTATGTTATCGGAGAGGATGGTATTCGCCGAGCGCTTGAAGAAAAAGGGTTTACTTTTGCGAATGAAAATGCCGACGTCGTTGTCATGGGCATTGACCGTAGCATTAACTATGAAAAATTGGCGATTGCCTGCTTAGCTGTTCGCAACGGGGCGCTGTTTATTTCGACAAATGGGGACATTGCGATTCCGACGGAGCGCGGACTTTTACCTGGAAACGGTTCGCTTACGTCGGTCGTTGCTGTGTCGACACAGACGAAGCCGATTTTTATTGGTAAACCAGAAAAAATTATTATGGAGCAAGCGCTTGAAGTGCTCGGTGTGCCGAAAGAAGAAACGTTAATGATCGGGGATAACTACGATACGGATATTATGGCGGGAATGAATGCGGGGATCGATACGCTTCTCGTTCATACAGGTGTGACGACGAAAGAAATGCTACAAACGTATGAGCGACGACCAACGTATGTCGTTGATTCGTTAAAAGAATGGACGGATCGCATATAAAAGGTGCCTAGTGCAGGCACCTTTTTTGCTTATTCAACGTGGGCCGCGCGATGTGCTAAACGGCTTGAAGCGGCAGCGGCAATCGCCCCAACGATATCATCTAAAAATGTATGACAGTAACCAGAAGATTTATCATTTAATTTTTTTAAAATACCTGGTTTTTGTTTGTCAATATAACCGTAATTCGTAAAACCAATGGAACCGTACACGTTGACGATCGAAAGAGCTAAAATTTCATCTACTCCATATAGTCCTTCATCCTTTGCGATAAATGATTGAAGCGGCTCTTGTAGTAACCCTTTCTCTGCCAACATATCGAGCTGGATGCCTGTAAATAATGCATTTTGCACTTCGCGTTTCGCGATCACCCGATTCACGTTATAAATACACTCGTCCATTTGTAAGTTCGGATGATATTTCGATTGTAAATAATAAACAAGCTCAGCAATATGTTCGATTGTTACCCCGCGATCCGCAAGCCATTGTCGTGCAATTTTCTCCGTCTTTCCTATCTTTTTTTCCTCCATCCAACTTCACCTATTTCATTTTTTATTTTTTACAATGTATGTGCTGTTTTTATGAAACGTGCGTTCATTTCTTCTCTCATATGAAGTTTATACGTATTTTTTAAACATATACATGAAAGAAGGAGGGATGTGCATGGATTATTATTTTCAAGTTGATCATATGGAGTCAGTAGGAGATCGTTTTTTTGTTCGAAGTGGAAATGACATATATATAGTGGTGCCAACAAATGAAAAAGAAAGCGATATGCAACAATTATATTACATGGCGATGTATATGCGAGCACAAGGTGACGAAACGATTGCCACGTTGCTACCAACGAAAACGGGGCGGTTTGTTGGTATGCTACAAGGAAAACAAGTGAGTGTATGGAAAATTGAAAATCGGATGCAAACGGGTGATATTGCACACCAGCTCGCATTATTTCATCAGCGTGGACGCACATATCCGTATGCGGTTTCATCGCGTAGTCGATTCGGGCGATGGGGAGAACTATGGGGACAACGGATTGATCAATTAGAACAATTTTGGCAATTGCAAGTAAGATCTTATGAAAAGAGTAAAATAGACGAACAGTTTATTGAAACGTTTCCGTATTATGTCGGATTGGCTGAAAATGCGATTCAGTATGTCATGGATACGCAGTTAGATGAAGTTCCGTTGCGTAGCGATCTACCGACGATTTGTCACGAACAATTTGCTCCTGAAACATGGGCGATGGGGAAAATACCGACGGATTGGGTGTTCGATCATGCAAGCCGCGATGTTTCCGAATGGATTCGAAAGCAATGGCTTATGAAACAATCAGATGAGACGATTGTCCATTTTTTGCGAACGTACGAACAGGTGCAACCACTTAGCCAGTTTTTTTGGCGAATGGTTTATGCTCGTTTGCTCTTTCCGCTTCATTATTTTCAAGCGGTTGAAAAATATTATGGAACAGAAGGGGACATAAGACAAGGCTATGAGCAGCAATTGCGACAAGTATTTGATGAGATGGGAACTTATGAACAAAAGCTTCGCCATTTTCATGACATGACTACTGTTTCCATTCCTCGTCTTGATTGGTTATAAATATGTTACAATGAAACGGAGGACGATGTGCGAAAGGGGGGAAAAGATATGGGGAGACCATATGTATTTATTACAAGAAAACTACCAGACGATATTGTTGCTCCGTTATGCGACAAATATGATGTAAACATGTGGCCGCATGAGCATCTTGCCGTACCGCGCGATGTGCTACTTCAAGAAGCAAGCCGAGCAGAAGCATTAATTACGATGTTATCTGATCGCATTGATGAGGAGTTGTTGAAACAAAGTGTGAGGCTTCGTGTTATTGCGAATGTAGCTGTCGGTTACGACAATATTGATGTAGAAGCAGCGACAAAACGAGGAATTATTGTTTGTAACACCCCGGATGTGTTGACAGAAACAACGGCGGATTTAACATTTGCTTTGTTATTAGCCACAGCAAGAAGGGTCATTGAATCAGCAGAGTTTGTCAAAGAGGGGAAATGGAAAAGTTGGAGCCCGCTTTTACTTGCAGGGACAGATGTTCACCATAAAACAATTGGGATTGTCGGAATGGGTAAAATTGGTCGAGCGGTTGCGCAGCGAGCAAAAGGGTTTCATATGCGCATTCTATACTATAATCGTTCGCGAAATATAGAAGCTGAACGAGCGCTCGACGCGACGTATTGTTCGTTTGATGAATTACTAGAACAAGCAGACTTTGTCGTCTGTTTAGCTCCGTTAACAAACGAAACGTATCAATTATTTAACCGTGAGGCATTTATGAAAATGAAGCGATCAGCTATGTTTATTAACGCGGGACGCGGGGCAGTTGTAGACGAAGAAGCGTTATATGATGCGTTAATCAACCGACATATTGCTGCCGCGGGATTGGATGTATTTGCACAAGAGCCGATTCGTTCGGATCACCCGCTTTTACAATTGCCAAACGTTGTTGCTTTACCGCATATCGGAAGCGCAACGAAAGAAACGCGGTACGAGATGATGGAACTATGTTGTCGCAATGTGATCGCTGTGCTAGAAGGAAAGGAGCCTCATACACCTGTACAGAGCCAATAGGCTCTTTTTTGTTTTTTTTAGAAAATTTTTAAACATAAAACGTTTTCATATGGTACGATAATGAAAATAAGGATTGTAAAAGAAATAGAGATCCTCTATAATGTCTACTATATAAAAACGAATGTTCATTCCAGAGAAACAGAGGTGAGGAAGATGGTAAAAAGCGTATCAGTTGGATTGTTAGGATTAGGAACAGTTGGCAGCGGAGTAGTTAAAATTATTAAAAACCATCAAGATAAATTAATGCATCAAATTGGCTGTCCTATTGAAATAAAAAAGATTGCAGTTCGTGATCTCAGCAAAAAACGGGATGTCATTTTGCCAGAGGCAGTATTAACAACACATGTAGAAGAAGTGATTAATGACCCGGACATTGACGTTGTTATTGAAGTAATGGGGGGCATTGAAGAAACGCGGCAATATATATTACAAGCATTAAAAAATGGAAAGCACGTCGTTACAGCGAATAAAGATTTAATGGCGTTATACGGAACAGAGTTGCTTTCGGTTGCATCGGAGCACGGTTGCGATTTATTTTATGAGGCAAGCGTAGCTGGAGGTATTCCGATTTTGCGTAGCCTCGTGGACGGATTAGCTTCCGACCGAATTACGAAAATGATGGGGATTGTGAACGGAACAACGAATTACATTTTAACAAAAATGAGCAAATTCAATCGACCATATGAAGAAGTATTGGCGGAGGCGCAAGCGCTTGGATATGCTGAAGCGGATCCGACAGCGGATGTGGAAGGATTAGATGCGGCACGGAAAATGGCAATTTTAGCTCGGCTCGGCTTTTCAATGCATGTCGATTTACAAGATGTGTATGTAAAAGGAATTACAGGGATTACAGAGGAAGACTTAAACTACAGTAAACGACTTGGCTATACGATGAAATTAATTGGTATTGCCCATCGAGACGGTGACAAAGTAGAAGTGAGCGTGCAACCAACATTGCTACCTGAAACGCATCCACTTGCGTCTGTGAACGATGAATATAATGCAGTTTACGTTTACGGTGAAGCAGTTGGAGAGACGATGTTTTACGGTCCGGGGGCAGGAAGCTTGCCGACAGCAACGTCTGTTGTGTCCGATTTAGTTGCGGTGATGAAAAATATGCGCCTCGGTGTGAACGGAAGAAGTGCAGTCACCCCGCAATATGCCAAGTGTTTGAAAGACGATAGCGAAATATACTCTAAATATTTCTTACGCATTCATGTGAAAGATCAAGTTGGGGCGTTTGCGAAAATTACATCGCTCTTTTCAGAACGGGGAGTGAGTTTTGAGAAAATTTTACAACTCCCTTTAAAACAAAAAGACTTAGCTGAAATCGTGCTCGTTACACATCAAGCATCTTTAAAAGATTATCGTGATGTATTGCAGCAGTTGCGTGATTTAGAAGTTGTTGAAGAAGTGAAAAGTTCGTACCGCGTAGAAGGGGAAGGTGTGTTGTAATGTGGAGGGGATTGCTGCATCATTATCGTGACTATTTGCCAATTACAGACAAGACGCCGATGTTATCGTTAAATGAAGGAAATACGCCACTTATTCCGCTTATTCATTTGTCGGAAAGGCTCGGTGTGGAGTTATACGTCAAAACAGAGGGAGCGAACCCGACAGGATCATTTAAAGATCGTGGAATGGTCATGGCTGTGGCTAAGGCAAAGGAAGAAGGAAGCGATACAATCATTTGTGCTTCGACAGGCAATACGTCTGCAGCGGCAGCGGCATATGCTGCTCGCGCAAATATGCGTTGCATTATCGTCATTCCAGATGGGAAAATTGCGCTTGGGAAGTTGGCGCAAGCGGTCATGTATGGGGCGGAAATTGTTGCAATTCAAGGAAACTTTGATCATGCATTAAAAATGGTGCGCCGTTTGAGCGAGGTGGCGCCTGTCACGCTTGTCAATTCCGTTAATCCATATCGAATTGAAGGACAAAAAACAGCAGCGTTTGAAATTTGTGAGCAACTTGGGCAAGCGCCTGATATTCTTGCAATTCCAGTAGGAAACGCGGGGAATATTACAGCATATTGGAAAGGATTTAAGCAGTTTCATGAAAAGCATGGGACGAAGCTACCAGAAATGCGCGGGTTTGAAGCGGAAGGGGCAGCAGCGATTGTACGCAATGAAGTGATCGAAAATCCTGAGACGATTGCGACGGCGATTCGAATTGGTAACCCAGCGAGTTGGGAATATGCTGTTCAAGCCGCCAACGAATCGGGCGGAAAAATTGATGAAGTGACGGACGAACAAATTTTAAATGCATATCGCTTACTTGCACGCGAAGAAGGAATTTTTGCAGAGCCCGCTTCGTGTGCATCTGTTGCGGGTGTGATGAAACAAGTAGAAAGTGGGGAAATTGCAAAAGGAAGCCGTGTTGTTGCGGTGCTTACAGGAAATGGATTGAAAGATCCGAATGTCGCGATGGAAGCAACGAATATACAGCCGATCGTTTTGCCAAATGATGAAGAAGCAGTGTTTGCACATATTCAAGGAGCTGTTCTTCAATGAATGATGGGGAGATGTTAAAGATTGTCGTGCCGGGCAGCACAGCCAATCTCGGTCCTGGCTTTGACTCGATCGGATTAGCTGTATCGTTACATTTAACGTTGGAAGTCGTGCGTGCAGAATCGTGGGGATTTATACCGAAAACAAATGAAGTAAAAAGCATTCCAACAGGGGAAAACAATTTAATTTATCAAGTAGCAAGCAAATTAGCGAGCGAGTATGGTGTGACGTTGCCGTCTTGTCACGTATTTGTTTCAAGCGATATTCCGTTTACTCGTGGGCTTGGCAGTAGTGCCGCAGCGATTGTAGCCGCTATTGAATTAGCAAATGAGCTTGGACGTCTCGGTTTGTCCAAAGAGGAAAAAATGCGGGTAGCTAGTTTGTATGAAGGTCATCCTGATAATGTTGGTGCCTCTTTGTACGGGGGATTAGTTATTGGCAGTCATTTAGAAGAACGTACACATGTTGTGTATATTCCGCACATACCGCTTGATTTAATTGCTGTCATTCCAACATATGAATTGGAAACGAAAAAATCTCGTACCGTTCTTCCGGGTGTATTTATGCGTGCGCAGGCAGTGGAGGCAAGCGCTATTAGTAACGTGCTCGTAGCAGCGTTGTTAACGCAAAACTGGTCGCTTGTTGGTGAAATGATGGATGCAGATGTATTTCATCAACCATATCGGGAAAGTCTCGTTCCTGAATTGCGACATGTGCGCACAGTAGCGAAGCGGAATGGAGCGTTTGGTGTTGCGCTAAGTGGCGCTGGTCCGACGGTGCTCTGTTTTGCAGAACAAGGTAGGGGAAAAGAAGTATATGCTTCGTTACAAGTAGCTTTTCCACATTGCGATGTTCGCATGCTATCCGTAGAGACGACAGGTAGCTGCGTATATAGGATGGCGTTAGAAAAATAAAAAGGGTGCCCAATCATTTTTGGGACACCCTTTTTTATTAGAACACTTGTTCAACTTCAACAACGCCAGGAACTTCTTCAAGCAATGCGCGCTCAATGCCGGCTTTTAGTGTAATTGTTGAGCTTGGGCAGCTTCCGCATGCACCGAGAAGACGAAGTTTAACAACGCCATCTTCCACATCAACTAACTCACAATCTCCGCCGTCGCGAAGCAAAAATGGACGAAGTTTATCTAATACTTCTTGCACTTGTTGTTTAATATCTTGATCTGCCATTTTCATCGACTCCTTTCATTAATTTTATTATAATCATCATGATGAAAAAAATCTATTTACGTGATTTAACTTTTTTCCAGGGGAGAGAATGAATGTGATTGAAATATGTGTATATGGGGCGGATATCATTTGTCCTTCTTGTGTCGGTGCACCATCATCAAAAGATACGTATGAATGGCTTCAAGCTGCTGTTTCGCGCAAATATCCGAACCATTCATTTAAGTTCGTTTATGTTGATATCTTTTCGCCACCAGAAGATAAAGAAAAACGTCAATTTGCGCAAAAAGTCATTGACGAAGACTTGTTTTATCCTGTTGTTGTCATTGATGGTGAGATCGTCGACGAAGGAAACCTAAGATTAAAAAATATTTACGAAGCGATTGAAAAAAGGGCGAAGTAACTCGCCCTCATTCATTTTACACAACGCAAATCAATAATTTGGGCTTCATGTTCAATTGAACGTTTAGAAAGTACATCTAAAATACGCTCTTGTCTTTTCTGATTTGCTTCAATATTTTTGACGATTTCATTCGTTTCAAGTACAGCTTGTTGGATCATTTTCAAGTCTTGCTTTGTAGCCATGGCTTTGAGGTCTTCTTTTGTAGCCATGTTTTCGAGATCTTGCTTTGTAGCCATGGCTTTGAGGTCTTCTTTTGTAGCCATGTTTTCGAGAT
>NZ_JBTZSY010000054.1:0-2650 GCF_054815885.1 Anoxybacillus sp. TBDG-1 | reverse complement strand
CTTGCTTTGTAGCCATGGCTTTGAGGTCTTCTTTTGTAGCCATGTTTTCAAGATCTTGCTTTGTAGCCATTGTCTGTTTCATGTTATTCATTTCTGCTTGAAGTTCGTTTAACTTTGTGAGGACTTGCTGGAGAACCGCTTCCAACACTTATCCCTCCTTTCTACTGGTTATGTGTATAAAGAAAACACCTTAATAAAATCTAAGGTGTTTTCGGCATGAGAAGATCATTATTTTGTTATGCTATGCTTATCATACCATAGTGTCAAACAAAAAACAGCATATGTTTATACGAAAAATGTAGGCAATTAATATCCGTTATGGTACTTATACATCCATAAGACGCCTGATTTTAGTAGGCGCGGAACCCGTCCGGTTAGTGGGCGATCGGCAACGAGGCCAAAGCCATGTTTTTTGCCTAATGATCCTAAAATACCTTTTAACTTAATTGGCGGAAATTCGCTTGGTGGTTCTTCGTCTTTCCATCTTTTTTGTAATACTTGGGCGATTTGTTCTGCTTGCCCTTCAGCGAGTTGGGCGCTCGGGGCGTGCGGTAAGCTCGCGCAATCCCCAACAACGTATACATTTTCTATATTTGGAATATGATGTCGCGGTGTCAACACGACACGTCCTTGGCTGTCTTTTTCAACATGAAGTTCACGGACGACACGATTCGGCTGAATACCAGCAGTCCATACAATCGCATCACAGTGGATTGCTTCATCGTGGTTATACAACGTATGTTCCTCCACTTTTGTAATGTTTGATTGACGGATAAGTTCAACACCATGTGAATGAAACCATTGTTCTACATAGTGACTTAGCCGTTCAGGAAACATAGATAAAATACGTGCGCCTCGATCAAATAGTTTTACGTGTAAGTCTGGACGGCTTTCAACTAATTCACTTGCCAATTCTACACCGCTTAATCCAGCTCCAACGACACCAACGATGCTATGCGGTGGGAGGTTGCTTAGTTTTTGATACGTTTCTCTTGCTTTATCGATTGTTTGAATGCTATAAGTAAAAATGTCTGCACCCGGCACACCATGATATTTATCCTCGCAGCCTAAACCGATGACTAAGTCATCGTATGGAATGCATGTCCCATCTTGAAGGTGCACAATTTCATGACGTAAATCAATTTTTTTGACCTCACCGAACACGTAAGATAGGCGAGGGTGTTCTGGGAACGGGACGCGAATATGTTGATCGCTAATTGTCCCAGCAGCTAAAGCGTAATATTCTGTTTTTAAGCAATGGTATGGAACGCGATCAATTAATGTAATATGAATATGTTCTGGTAAATTTGAAAGGATGCGGAGCAAGATGCGCATATTTCCGTATCCGCCACCAAGTAGCACGAGGTTTCTCATGGAAGCTTTCCCCTTTTGATAAAATTCGACCATTAAAAGTATAACGAAATTGTGACAAAATAACAACATTTTTTCGAGAAGCATGAATAATTAAGCTGATTTTTACATGTCAATATTACATCTTTTTTGATGAAAGTGTTATAATATTAAGATTGAGGTGAATATATTGTTAAAACCAATCGTTGAATTTTGTATAAGCAATTTAGCAAATGGATCCCAAGGTGCACTAGAACAATTGGAGAAAGATCCTAATTTAGATATTATTGAGTATGGGTGTTTAGGGTACTGTGGGAAATGCGCCAATACGTTGTTTGCGATGGTAAATGGAGATATTGTCACAGCAGAGAATGTGGAGCAACTTGTCGAACGAGTTTATGCATATATTGAGGAAAATCCAATGTTTTAGGGGGCTACTGTGCCCCCTTTTTTTCTTCGCGAATTTCTTGCCAACGGTCGTAAGCCATGTTGACGATCCCTTGCTCAATCGTCTCTTTTTTTCGTGCGATCACGCGTGAAAAGTAAATGATCGCTTGTTTTTCTTTCCCTAGTCTACGATATAACTCTCCGATTAAGTACAATAAGCGCACTTCGGACATATGCGTGTGAACAAAATCGTCTGCTTCATAAGAAGCAATGTATTGCTCGAGCGCTAATCGCATAAATCGTTTTTCGTCTTCATGTTGTTGTTTTGAACGATACAACCATGCGAGGCGCATATAAAGTCCAGCGAGTGCAATATGTTTTTCTTTTTTCAATGTGGCTGAATAAATACCGAGTTTATATGTATCAATCGCCTCAGCAAATGTTCGAGCTCCACCGTAGTTTTTCCCACGCCAATTGGCGCAAATATTTTGCTGGATTGTTTCCAATGTTTGTGGTGGGAAATATGTCGAAAACTCCTCTGTTGCCGCAAATCCACAGTGTGGACAAACATGAACGTAATACAAAAGAGGATTCGCTTCTTCGATTGCATAATATGAACAAAAGTCAGTGTCATGTTGAATCGGACGGATGAAACGTGAACGAACTTTTTTCGTTATATATGTTTGTTTGCAAACAAGACACGTGACGGTACGATCATACAAAATGTCCATTATGTTCCCTGCCTTATATTGTTGATAGTAACATTATACTATATGTTTTTTATGTTGCCTGTGACTTTTTATGTATTTGTAAAAAAGTTGTCACGTTTATCACGACGGTGTATAGTGTTATTAAACATGAGGTAGCGTCAAAAAATCTATGAAAAGTCATCACGGGCTACCTTTTGAAGGAA